>JABMMT010000275.1 GCA_013205155.1 Betaproteobacteria bacterium
GAAATTATGCGCACTCAAATGGTTCGCAATATGAAGTTACTTGGAGTTAATTCACTTGGTGAGTTAACGCCAAAGCACATTCGCTTCTTGAATCGCAGTTAAAGGTTCTTTAACACTATTGCGTTACGGGGCCGAAGATCAACTGGACAATCTCGTGAAATCTTACTGGTGGCGGGTGAAGGATTTGAACCTTCGAAGACAGACCCAAAGTCGCTAAAACTTCTTGATATTCCTAAACCCGCCATCGACAATAATGTCAGTACCAGTCACATAGGACGAATGGTCGCTAACTAAGTAGTGAACTACCTCTGCCACCTCTTCTGAAGTCCCAATCTTTCCAATGACATTTGCTGCTTCAACACTTCGCAAAAACTCAGCCGCCTGCTCTGTATTCATTCCAGTTAGATCTCGCCTCAGCATGGGCGTGTCAATTGTTCCAGGAGAAACAGTATTCACTCGAATATTGTTTTTACCTACTTCCAAAACCAATGTACGGGCCACAGAATTCAGAGCTGCTTTTTGTGAAGCATAAACAACACATCCCTTCAAACTTAATTCTGCTTGAACAGATGAAACGAAAACTATTTTTCCTCCACCATTTTGCTTCATATGTTTGATTGCCTCTTGAGCACAATAGATTGAACCTATAAAATTTACATCAATCAATCTTCGCATTTCTGCATCAGACATTTCTAGAAAATCAACATATAAACCAATACCAGCTGCAGTCACTAGTATGGAGCATCTACCAAACTCTTTGTTCATTTTTTCAAAGGATTCAACAACATTGCTTTGACTTGCAATGTCACACTTATCAGCCCATATTTCTAAATTTGATTTCTTTGCTAATTCCTTTAAATCAACTAAACCTTGATTGCTTGTATCAACACCCCATACCCGTGCACCGGACTTTGCCAAATCTAGTGCAATAGCTTTTCCCATTCCTGAAGCAGCACCTGTAACAAAGGCTACCTGGCCCTGTAATTCGCCTAATATGACATGGGTTGACTTTTGATTTGACATAATCCGATGCTATTACAAATCAAAGTTTAAGCAATACCCATAGCTTAATAAATTAGTAACTCTATTCCTTTCAAATCAGTTTCAATCCGAGCAACATCCCATCTTCCAAAGTTTGGCCAAATTAACAAATTCCTATCTGGGCCAGCTAAAACTGTATTAGTAGGTGCCGCCAAATAAGTGCCTTCTCTATCTTCTGCCAATACGGATAGTCCTGCCTTGTCCCATAAATAGATCACATCTGGGCGATAGCAACTAATAACCAGAGCACCGGATGTAGTGACCGTAACCCCATCTGGAACTGCATCCATCTGAAGTAGGATTTTTGTATCTCCGGCAGAATAATCTTTGTTAATCGCAATGCTACTCAATTTACCTGGCGTACTTTCTACAACATATAGAAACTGCCCATCTTCACTTAATGCCATTCCATTAGTAAAATCTGGGCATCCTTGTGACCAGATGCTAGATTTTCCATTAGTGTCAACTCGAATAATTTTACCTTCTGACTCTTTCCAGCCACCTGAATCTGAAAAAACATATGAGCCATCTGTCAAGAAACAACCCCAATTAGGAAGATTTAGTGGAGCTCCACCAACTGAATCACAGAATACTTCCCAAGTGTTGCTCTCTAAATTAACTTCCCAAACTGTTTTGGCAGCAGCATCACATACAATCAAATTCCCATTACTACGAATTGATAAGCCCAACAAAATACCTGACGCAGCGCTCTGGGCAACAACATCTAATTTGCCATCGAGTGTTAGGCAATAAATTTTGCCAGATTCACTACCAAGATAGATTTCACCCTTAAGCCCAACGCAAAGTCCTTCAGAGTGATCAATTCCAGATGCTAATATTTTTATATCACTATGTTTGTATTTCACTGTCATAGTTAATATCTAATCGATCCGGGCCAAGTACCTAAGCCATCTGTTACATTTTTTAGTAACCATAATTGACCGCCCATGCTGGGGTCCGAAGAATCAGCCAATACCCCTGCATCGGTCAAGTAAAGATCTGAACCAGAAAATACACAATTTGTTGGAATGATGCCTATTCTCAAAAATTGATCGTAACTACCATCTTTATTCACAACATCAATTCCACCACCATTTACAGTAGTTACAAACAAGCGGCCATCTGCTGCAACTGCCAACCCGTCAGCAACAGGTTTCTCACCAGGTAATTTGCAAATATCAGTAATTTTTAAGGTATCAGGATTTAGTCGACGAACCATACCTGTGTATGACTCTGCCCATACAACACTTCCATCGGCCTCAATAGCAATGCCATTCGGGAAAGTTGGTGGTGAAAGCTCAGCTAATAGTCTGCCTGACCCGTCAGGAGAAAGCTCAAACAAATAGGAAGGCTGAGGGTCATTGGGTCGATAAGTTCCCGGATCAGTAAAATAAAGTTTTCCATTATTTCCAAAAACTAAATCATTTGGGCCATTGAATCTAATGCCTTCAATTTCAGAACAAATTATTTGGGCATTAGATCCTTCCTTTTCAATGACTTGAATAGATGGCGTAACCATCTCCTCTGCACGCCAAGGCCCAGTTGTTCCCCCATTTTGACAGACATACATCGCACCCCCTTTTCCAACAACACAACTATTCGGACCGCCAGCAGTGTATGAATATCTTGAAACACCTTTACCGCGCTCCCAAACACTTACTTGGCTGCGATATGTCTCAACAAAGCAGACTCGCCCATCGGATAAGACTGCTGGGCCCTCTGCCCAACCTAAACCTTCAGCGAGAAGTTCTGGTTCTTTATTCATTTATTTTCCTCCTTATTTAACTGCACCTGCAGTGATGCCTTGAACGATATGTTTCTGTATTGCCATTGATCCAATGAGCAGAGGAATTAACGTGACCACCCCAACTGTAGCGGCAACATTCCAATCAATTGGTCTTTGCGCACTAATTAGACCCGCATCTGCAATCGGAACTGTCTTCAATGATTCTGAGTCAATTAGATACATTCCAATCAAAAATTCATTCCAGATGAAGATTGCTGCAAAAATTCCAGCAACAACTATTCCTGGTCGGACAAGTGGGATTAGGACTTGCAATAAAGTTCGCCATTTACTTGCCCCATCAATCTCCGCTGCTTCATCAATCTCAGTTGGGATTTCATCAAAGAAACCAATAAGGATCCAAATGACTAGTGGAAGCGAAAAAGCCACATAGGGAATGATTAAACCAATTCGAGTATTAGCCACATGCAAGAAGCGCATGCTTAATAAAATTGGGATTGCCACAGCAACTGGGGGCATGAAACGTAAGCTTAATATTGTGCTCGCAATACGCTCTGATCCTTTGATTTTCAAACGAGAGAGTGCGTATGCAGCTGGTGTACCTATGATTAAAGAGATAATCACAACTATTGAAGTGATTATCAATGTATTTAATGTGCTTGAAATATAACTTCTATCAAAAAGCACTTCCTTATAATTTTCGACAACCACCGCCCATTCAATTTTGAGGGAGGGAGGAACATCTCCAATATCTATTCTTCGTTTGGTTGAGAGTAGAAAAAGATAGGCAATGGGAAAGATTCCAACTAAGGCAATTATCATTAAGGTCAAGTACGAGACAGATCTCTTCAATAGTCTAGGCAAAATTGACATTTAATGTGTTCTCCTCACTGGAAGCCATTTGAGTAAAATTGCAAATCCGATTGTGGCCATAATGACCATGATGTAGGAGAGAGCAGAGGAAAATCCGTACCTGTAATAAACAAAACCATTTTCGAATGAATAGAAGCTGAGAGTAGTAGTGGAACGTCCTGGCCCACCAAAAGTAAGTCCATAAACTAAATCGAAAGTTCTAAATGAGTCAATTCCTCTAAATATTGCGGCAAAGACAACTGCCGATGCAACAAGAGGCAGGGTTATGTATCTAATAATTCTTAGCGGTGATGCACCGTCAACTCTTGCAGACTCAAATACTTCTATTGGAAGTGCCTGATACCTAGCAAATACAACTACAAAAATGAATGGTGTCCACTGCCAAACATCAACAAATATCAGGGTCCAGAGTGTCCATTTAGGATCAGCTAGCCAAATTGGAGGATTATCAATCCCTATCAACCCAATAAACCAATTGAAGAGACCCCATTGAGGGTTAAGGAGTGCTCTCCACATCAATCCCACCACGACAGGATTCAAAATCATTGGTGTAATCAGAATTGCTCTCACAAATTTTGAGCCCTTGAGTTTTTGGCCAAAAAAAATCGCTAAGGAAACTCCAACAATAACTTCAACTATTAGTGCCACCCCGACCATAACGGCCGTAACCACAGTGGCGTTCCAAAAAGTTTTGTCTGTAAGTATCTCCTCGTAGTTTCCAAGGCCCAAGTAGTTCCATTTTCCGGCAACACGATCAAATTCATAAAATGATATTCCAAGGCTATAAAGCAAAGGGAAAACTGAAAAAAGCCCAAGATAAATAATTGCTGGACCAATCAAAGTTTTAGTTTCATGCCTTGAAAGGAAGCTTTTTGAATTTGAAATTTTAGTTATCCCTCAGTCTTGAGTTACAAGTAGTTGACGGGCTCTCCAATTTATGGCGAACCCGTCAACTGTCCTAGTTCTTTAGGCTAGATGTCCAGCGCGCTTTAGGATTTTCTCCCATGAGGCTTGGGCGTTAGCACATGCCTGCTTAGCTGTTTGACTACCAACGATGGCCAAATTGAATTCGCGAGCCGCTTCACCAACTAATTCGAAGCATTCAGGAATTAACGCAACATCGAGCATTTTTGCATTTTCCATGGCCTGTCCCGCCACTTTCAAATATGGATACTTCTTGTTTAGTGCCGCATCAACGTAAGTACCACGTCGATTTGGATCTGTTTGGTAGTTATCGAATTGATACTTATCAAATGCTGCACTGGTGATGTACTGCAGTACCATCCAAGCTGCGTCCTTGCGCTTCTGTGGAAGGTTCATTGGGATACCAAGTCCCCAACCTCCGCGAATAGGGCGACCAGAAGTATTGGCATCGCCTGGAATCTGTACAGCACCAATCTTTGATGCCACCTTTGACGTTGCAGGGTTGAATGCAGAACCTGCAATTGTTGACCAGCAAAGCATTAGTGCTACATCACCGCGGGAGAAAGCATCAACTGACTCAGTAAATCCAAATGAGCCAACACCCTTAGGTGAAACTTCAGCACAATCAATCATGTGTTGAATTGCACGAACTGCAGTTGCACCGGTCAAATTTGGCCTGTAATTCTTTGCCCCTGGAGTTCCAGACATAAGCTTTCCACCCATTGATGCAAAGCGCGCATACCAGTCAACCAAAATAAGTGAGACATCATTTGCTGCAATCATGGTTGTACCTGCAATTTTGCCTGTATTTAATTTACGCGCTGCGTCAATATAGTCGTCCCAGTTTTTAGGAACGGGTATTCCTGCAGCTGATAACAAGTCTTTACGGTAAAACATAATTACGGAACCAGAGTGTATTCCAGGAATTAGGTAGACATCTTTACCACCAAATTTATTATTAGCTACATCATAGCGACTTGTATAATCGAGTTGGCCTGCAGGAAAATCTGCTGGATAATTGTAATTTGATGCTGTTAATTCTTTATTAGCAAGATAGCCATTCAGTTTTGTAAATAGCCCTCCACCAACAACTCCTGAGACTGTGAAGCCTAAGTTATCAATGATGTCATATTCTGAAGTTGGTGCACGGAGAACAGATTGAATTTTTTCTAGCTCCGCTCCAAGTGCTAATGCAGTAACTTCAACTTTTATGCCATGAGTCTTTTGAATATAAGAGATCTTATCTTTAATGCCTTCTTGATCTCTTTCACCATCCACTAATAGAATTTTTACAGTAGCACCTGCAAATTTCTTAGGGTTGTATGCAGCAGCAGATGCTGATTCAGTCATACCCACAGAACTTGCGCCTGCGATAGCTGCTGCAGTTGCTCCAACTTTAAGGAAATCTCTACGATTGACGCCATTGTCACTGGAGTCAGTGGCATTTACTCCGACTTTATCCTTCATTTTCTCTCCTATGTCTGAGGTTAATTTGTGTAATCACTTGACCGGCCAATCCCTGGGGCGAAACTGACTAGCTTGTAGTAATTGCAAATTAGACCTACGGAGGAGGCAAGTCAAGCGTTTGACTAAGCCAATTAAGCTCCTATGCGTACATATTTACTTCAGGCATACGGCAGGAATGTCGGCCAGGGCGCCGAGCTCATCTGAGACCTGCTGCTTTCTTATCCATTCGTAATCTACTAATTTGCCCAGGCCTACGGTGGTCGTAAGAGGCTTCATCATCCCATTTTCAATAACCGGTTGTTCAAGACCATCATCCATCGGGTGCACACCCGTACCAGGGATTCCCCACTCAATCGGTACATCTTTAAAACCAAAAATAGGAAGAAGACGTGAGTGCAAATGTGGAAACATGTGTGGTGAAACTCTAACTTGTGCATCACGCGCGCGTTCCAGTGATTTCTTTAATCCAGTCACTCCTCCGTTTGTGGTGGCATCGACTCTAATGATGTCAACGGCCTTCGCAACAAGTAGCGCTTCTGGATGATAAGAGCCTCCTTGCTCATCACCCATAGCAACGGGAGTATTCGAACCTGCTCTGACTCTAGCTACCATTCCTGCATCACCTGGTGGGACCACATCTTCTATCCAACCAAGCTTTAAATCTCTAATTCGCTTCTCAAAATCAAGTACAGCGTCACTTGTTCTTAAAACCATATTAATATCAAAGCCAACCCAATCGTTTGGCGCGGCTGATCGTGCGGCCCTAAGGCGCGATTCAGAAAGTTCTAAGTCTGGAGAAATTGGAATCTTAAATCTATTCCAACCTCGTTTTTGTAAAGCTTTAATTTGTTCGACCAGATCTACGGGTTGCATCGTAGGTGGATATCCAACTATTGCGGTTGCGGGTAAATCGCAGAGTTCACCACCAAGTAATTCCTGAAACGATTTGTTTGTAAATCTAGCTAACGCATCCCAGCAAG
Organism: Betaproteobacteria bacterium; assembly: GCA_013205155.1. Classification (GTDB taxonomy): domain Bacteria; phylum Pseudomonadota; class Gammaproteobacteria; order Burkholderiales; family Burkholderiaceae; genus Polynucleobacter. The sequence continues at coordinate 7,030 of JABMMT010000275.1, forward strand.
CGATATCAACTAAAGAAAGTGCGCGCATTCCAATACCTGCCGCATGCACTGCATGATTTGTCCAAAGCGCCCCATAAAACAACTCACTTGGATCCAATAGTCCTCTACCAATATAACAAGGAGCAATTGAGCGATGGACAATGGCACTTATTGGTCCATCGCGTGTCAAGCCATATGCAAAGCCTGCAGTCCCATCTTCTAAATCCACCCGCACCAATGCAAATTCTCGATGGTCCATTATCCAATTGCCGTACACGATGGGCACCGGCAAAATGTGATTGATTGTTGCGACACTTACCTTCGTTATTTTCATATATTAAGCAATCAGATATCCATCGTCACACATAATAGTGTGACCATTTACTAATAGAGAGGCATCGCTTCCCAAAAATATTGCAGCTCCAACCAACTCTCTTGGCAAACCTAAACGATCTCTAAGCATTCTTCCCTTTATGAAATCTGCAGTGACAGATGTAGTCGTAGCGGCTTTTTTAGTTAGTGGAGAGTCCATTAATGTTGGGCCTATCCCATTTACTCTTACCCCTCTGGATCCCCATTCCAATGCAAAAGATTTAGTTAATTGAACAACCCCACCTTTTGATGCCAAATATGCACTTGCAAGCGGGTACGCAATAAAGCCACCGATTGAGGCAATATTAATTATGCTGCCTTTTTCCTGCTTCAACATTATGTTGCCAAAAACTTGTCCAGCTAGATATGTTCCCTTTAAGTTTAGGTTCAAAATAAAATCTAATTTATCTTCTGGAAAATCTTCTGCGGGACACCGAAAGGCAGATCCTGCACTGTTGACCAAGATATCTACCCTTGAATAACTCTTCAACACTTCTAATGAAGCTGATACCAGGTCATCTTTTGAAGTCACGTCACATTGAATACTCTTCACAGAGCCACCTTGTGATTTTATGACTGACTCTGTCTCGAGCATTCCTTCACTATTAACATCTAGGAGCGCTACTTTTACGCCGACTTGCGCGTAGCCGATAGCGATAGCAGCCCCTAAACCGCTACCGCCACCAGTAACCACTGCCACTCGATCCCTTAAATCAAAAAGAGTTGAGGCATATCCGCTTGGAACTACGTCAGAATCACTCATTTCCCTATTTACCCTTTCGCGCTCACATGCTGCATTAGTGTGCTCAGGTCTGGGCCGTCACTTTCCAAAACTGTCTCTATTGCTTTGGCAACTCGAGCTGAAATATCTGATTTCATTTTTTCAAGGCCCGCTTCATTTAAGTCACCTTTTGAAATCAGTTTGTTAGCAGCTATATCTAGTGGATCTCTTTTTTTCCACTCATCAAGTTCACCCGGTGTGCGGTAAGTAGCTGGATCAGATCTTGAATGTCCGCTGTAACGATAAGTCTTAGCTTCAATAAGCGAAGGCCCATTTCCAGCTCGCGCAAAATCTACTGCCGACTGAATTGCCGTAATAATTGCATCAACATCTTGTCCGTCCACTATTTCCTTGCGCATTGCATAGGAGTCAGCTCTATCAGCTAAATCAGCTATCGGTGTACTTAGGTTAATACGTGTGTATTCACCATAAAGATTATTTTCAATTACAAATATGACAGGCAGCTTAAATATGCTTGCCATATTCAACGTTTCATGGAATGCACCGATATTTGTCGAGCCATCTCCAAAGATTGTGAGGGCGACTGAGTCATTATTTTTTAGTTTTGCTGCAAGAGCCACACCCGCTGCAACTGGTAATCCAGCACCAACAATTGCAAATGTTGGCATTAGCCCAACACTTGCATCCATCAAGTGCATTGAGCCACCGATTCCGCCTGAGCATCCGATGACTCGTCCACAGATTTCACCAAGAACTCCTTCGGGAGTAACTCCCAGTGCAAGGGCTGCTGCATGTCCGCGGTATGTACAGGTCACTACATCCGTTGGCCTTAAGACACTTGCGATTCCAACTGAAACCGCTTCTTGACCATTTGCCAAGTGAGTGCTTCCGCGCACATGCCCATCGTTATAAAGAGTCTGAATACTTTCTTCAACCGCGCGAATTTCTAGCATTCGCTCTAAGCGGCCCATTTCCGTTTTTAGCTGACTTCTCCGTGATAGCGATGTAACCATTATTTTGCTCCTTCCCACCAAGCAGCGGGGCATTTGCCTGTTTTTAAAAGCTCGCTGATTTGCGATACAACGTATTCTGAGCTTGGTAAATATCTCTTTTCGAGTTCTTGGGCATATGGGATTGGTGCATCTGGAGATGTAATTCTGTGTGGAGGGGTTTTCAATTGTCCCCACAATTTTGATACGACTTCAGAACAAATTTCTGCACCCCACCCACCTGAGTATGAGCTTTCTTCCACTACAACAAGTCTGCCGGTTTTTGCCACTGATTTCATCACGGATGCTTTGTCCCATGGGATCAAAGTTTGTAAATCAATAATTTCTGCAGACCACTCGGATTGAGATTCAAGTGCAGCATGTGCAGTTAAAACAGTGCTTCCAATTGCAACGATAGTTACATCTGAACCTTCAGTAACTTTACGTGCTTGGCCAATTGGAATAATTCCAGCCTCACCAGTAACTACATCGCCTCTCTCGCCATAAAGACCCTTATGCTCAAGAATTACAACTGGGTCGTTGCTTCGAATAGCACTTCTGAGAAGCCCGTACATAGATTGTGGGCTTGAAGGAATTACTAGACTTATTCCTGCATTGCCTCTAAACCACTGATCTAAGATTTGAGAGTGTTGGCATCCAAATCCCATACCCGCGCCTGCAGCTGCTCGAATCGTTAGAGGCACTTGATATGCACCGCGGGATAGATATCTAAAAAAAGCTCCTTGAGTCGTAAGTTGATCTAAGGCAACTCCAATGAACTCAATAAACATCATCTCAACCACAGGGCGCATCCCCATTGCTGCTGCCCCTACGCCCGCCCCCAGGAACGCCATTTCAGAAATAGGTGTATCAATCACTCGAGTTTCGCCAAATTTTTCAATCAAACCTTCAGTTGCTTTAAAGGGACCACCAGAACCAATATCTTCACCCATAAGGAATACGTTCGGGTCACTTTCCATTTCATCAGAAAGTGCCTGAATCACTGCTTGGCGCGTACGCATGACTGTCATTTGATTTCACCATATCTCTTTGGATCATTTGGATGTTCTGCTAACGGCCAAATTTCTACTTCAAGCCATGGAAAGAATGGAAGGCTTGAAATCGCTGTATGAAGTTGAGTTGCATCAGGAGCAACCCAAATTCCAACATTTGACTTCTGGCCAGTTCGGCGCCAAATTTTTTTAATTACCCCTTCCTCCGCAAGCACGCTTGCACGAGCACTTTCTGCTTTAGCCAATGAAGACAATAATTCCTTGTCTCCATCCGCAGGGTAAGTGTTCTTAATTAAAACCATAAATTCCATAACATCACTCGCCCTTATACTCGCCAAAAGATTTTGAACTTTGAATTAGCTCCACTCGAACACCGTCAGGATCGATCATATAAATTGCACGTCCACCTTTATTTGGACCCATGGTTGGTGTCACAGGAGCAGAAACACTTTTTACGCCTTTTTCTGTTAATTGCTTGTACCACTCATCAACATCGTCAACAAAAAAAGCAATATGGGCAATACCTGGATTGGCATTTCCATGGTCAATATCTTTCAAATCAACATTTCCATACTCTAGAAGTTCTAGAAATACGTCTACCCCTGGCATTTTTAAAATCGTTGCATTGAGATCGACATCCTTATAACCCGTCAATACGCCTATGTACTCTGCTTGCGGATTCCAAGTAAATACTTCTTCAAACCCGAGAAGGTCCTTATAAAACTTGGTTGATTCGCGCAATGACCTTACAGAGATTCCTGTGTGATGCGCCTTAGTAATCTGGGCCAACTTTTATCCCCCCTCTTCAGAGCTTTTCGGGCTCTGCCTAGGCTATGTGAGGCTGTTGGGTTCGTCAACCGATTGACTTTAGAAATTTAGCGCTTGGGCTTGGCCGATGAATCTCGCACCACCAATACTGGTGGCGTATCCACGATCAGATGGCTGGGCATTCCTCCACTAATAATCCTAAGAAGCAAGTCCACGGACTGGCTCCCCATCTCGACTGTGGGTAAATGAATAGTTGTTAAGGATGGAGTCAGGTAATTTGCGATATCACTATCATGGAGAGCCGCAACTCTGATTTCATTTGGAATTTTTACGCCCAATTCATGTGCCGCTCTTATGAAGCCGATTCCCATCATGATAGTTGATACAAAAACAACATCGGGCCTTGATTTCTTTGTTAGTAATTCGAGGCCAGCTTTTCTACCTGCTTCCATTCCCCAAGAATTTCCTTCAATAACTATCTGCTTAAGCTTATTTCTTGCGACCGCGCTTTCGAAACCCTTTCGACGTCTTTGTGTTGTATCTATATTTGGGGGACCAAATATTCCGGCGATTGACTTAGCTCCAAATTGGGCAAGGTGATCAACGGCTAGTGATGCTCCTAGTTCATCATTGACTGTGACGCTGGCTGATACACCCTTAACCCGGCGATTAACCACAACTACAGATTTATAGTGGTCTAAAATTTCCTTTTTCAAGAAAGTATCAGACAGAGTGCCTGAAGCAATTAAAAGTCCATCCACTTGCCCACGTTCAAGTAAATCAGTAAAAGTCTTTTCTGAATCTCCTTCAGCGTGGTCTCCAATCAAAATGCCATATCCAAGTTCTTTGCAGCGCTGCTCTACCCCAGTGATGATGGCCGAGTACATTGGGTTTGCCATATCTGGAAGTAATAGGCCAATCATCTGGGTACGAGCAGTTTTCAACATTCTTGCAGCCGAATTAGCGCGATAACCTAATTCTTGAACCGCATCTAAAACACGCTGACGTGTAGCTGGAGATGCGCTTGCCTTAGGGTCATTATTAACAATTCGGGACACAAGACTAGGGTCTACTTTTGCAATTCGCGCAACGTCTCTAATAGTTGCGCGTGCTTGATTAACATCATTCGTTTTTCCGCTTTTAACCATGGCCTCTAGGTATCCTCAGTTTCGCCTATTCATTAACTCATTCGGATTGTAATATACGGGAGACTATAGGGAATAGCCCTATCAATGTTGATTTGAGGAATTTTGGGCATAGCCAGGTCTATTGCAAAGAAGTCAATTAGCAGCAAAACGATCATAGAAGTCTGCGCTGCGATACATGCGGGTCGCTTGGTAATTTTACCAGCAACTTCAGGCTACATCCTTGCTTGCGATGCTCAAAATACTTCAGCGATAACGGATCTAAATCTGCTAAGAGAAAATGTTGAGGAACACATTCTTTCGATGATATTTTCATCTATCACTCAAATGGATAGCGAAGTGACCATTCCTCATCTAGATGAAGAAGCCAAAAGATACATCGAGAATGGTCAATTAACATTGGTTCTTCCTCGGGATGACTCTATGCGAGTAAATTCAAGCAAGTTTAAAGAATTGGTAGCTGTCAATATTCCTAATAATCAGAGTATAAAGAAGTTATTAGAGACTTCAGGGCCTTGCGCAGTTGCTGCAGCAGCTATGCCTGGGCAAGGATTACCGTTAGCTATTAAAGATATTAGTTTAAAAATTCGAGGTGGCGTCGAATATATCTTAGATAGTGGCCAGATCTCAGGGACAGTTTCTTCAGTTGTAAGTTTCGAGAAGAGAAAGCCTTCAATTTCAAGAATTGGTGCAGTGCAAGAAGGGATAATTAATAAGCTATTTCCAGAAATTTAGTTAAAAATCCCCTCTGGATCTTCAAATTTTTGCGAAAGAATCCAATCCTTATTTAGTAGGTTTCCAAAGCCATTCTCTTCTGGAAGTGGGCTCATGTAGCCGCCCATCATAATTTCAGGTTGCCGCAAGCTGTCAGCGTAGGGATCCACTCCAGTCCAAGGAACTCCCCATTCAATTGGTACTGATGCGTGGCCCCAAGCGCTAAAAACTTGACTATGGACGTGTGCAAACATGTGCGGTGCAAAATCTATATTTGAATCAAGGCATTGCTTAACTATCTTCTTTCCACCCGTTATCCCACCCATACAGGTCAAATCAATGCGTACGACATCAACAGCAGATTTTGCAATTAAAGATTCTGGGTAATAAATTCCCCCTTGTTCGTCCCCCATGGCAATAGGGATTCGAGTTCGTTGACGAAGATCGGAAACTACTTGGGCATTTCCTGGTGGAAAGACATCTTCAAACCAGCCTAAGTTAACGTTCCCCAATAAGTTCAATAGATCCATTGCAGAATTGACATCATCAAAAATCCAGGCAGCATCACAACCAATCCATGCATCGGGGGCTGCTTTTCGTGCTGCTAATAACCGTTCAGCGGTTGCTAGATTATTTATACCTACCGGAGCTTTGAATCTCCGCCAACCTTTTTTATAAAGCTCACTTACTTGTTCAAATACTTCAGCGCCGCCCATTTTTGCTGGCGGATAGCCAATGATTGCTGTAGCAGGCATTGGTTCAAGAGTTCCACCCAGAAGGCTTGAAATCGACTGATTAGACTGTTTTGCAAGTGCGTCCCATGTAGCTAGATCAAGCATCGATAGCGCTCTTAAGCCCAACCCAGCAGAGTGCGAGGCCAAACTTCTACGTAAAGCAATCGCATATGTTTTTTCAACATCTTCAGCGCTTGCTCCTAAATAGATGTCTTTTAATGTCTTTCGTATCTGCTCTGCGACTGCGCCATCGCGTGTGAGAGTAAATGCCCAGCCTTCTACACCTGACTTTAAAGTTACTCTGACAACCACGTATTCCCGTGTTTTCATAATCCAATCACCAAAAACAACCGGCGCGGGCAGTTCTCCAGCAACTGTGGCGACGTTGATGCTGGAAATGGTTGAAGCGCTCATGAATGAAAAGTAAACCTAGCCCCCTTTTTAGTCAACCGATTGACTAAAAAGGGGGTTCGGCTTAAGGTATGGTCAAGAAATTGAAGAACTAATGGCAAGGATCAGCGATGACACGTGAATTTGATGCCCGAGCTGATCGGTATGGGCATTTTTATGATGAATTTGAGGTTGGTGATATTTACCGCCACTGGCCGGGGAAAACTATAACCGAATCTGAAGATCATCTTTACTGCATGTTAACTATGGCCAGTAGCCCACTTCATATTGATTCTCACTTTGCCAAGACTGAAATGCCTCAGGGGGAAAATATTGTTGTGGGTACTTATATCTATGCATTATTAACTGGAATGTCAGTAGTTGATATTTCAGGAAAAGCAATTGCAAGTTTGGGAGTGAAGGAACTCAGCCATTTATTACCAGTTTTTCATGGAGATACTATTTATGCCTCTACTGAAATACTAAATAAGAGACTTTCCAAGTCAAAAATAAATCAGGGAATTATAACTGTTAAGACATCAGGAACTAACCAGAATAGTCAAGTAATATGCACTTTTGAGCGTTCATTCCTCGTTCCTTTACAAGGACAACACAATGAATTCTAAAGAACGCTCGGGGCCCCTTGTCGGGCTAAAAGTAATTGACTTATCAACAGTAGTTGCTGGTCCGGGAGTAGCAAAATATTTTGCTGACTACGGCGCAGATGTAATCAAAATTGAAAGGCCCTCCGGGGACTCCACAAGATCAATGGGGTGGACCCAAGTAGATGAAACAGATTCTCTCTGGTGGAAATTAGTAAATCGTGGAAAACGTTCATTGGTATTAGATTTAAAAAATAACGAAGATCTTTCGATACTTAAAGAACTTATTGACACTGCAGATTTATTCATAGAAAACATGCGCCCAGGAAAAATAGAGCAACTTGGGCTTGACCCTGAGCAATTAATATCTAGAAATCCCAAATTAGTAGTTCTACGAGTTTCTGGTTTTGGACAGACGGGTCCTTATGCACAAAAACCTGGTTTTGCGACGATTGCAGAAGCCCTTTCAGGCTTATCTTCACTTTTAGGTGAACCTGATGGAGGTCCACTGCTACCACCAATTGCGCTAACAGATGAGGTAACTGCTTTAGTGGGATCTTTTTCAGCAATGATTGCAATTTATCACGCAAAACTAACCGGCCAAGGCCAGGTCGTGGACATAGATCTTGTTGACTCCGTCCTACAGATCATGGGACCGCTACCAGCAGCATGGGACTCACTTGGATACCTGCAACCAAGGCTTGGTTCTAGCATCCCTTACTCAATTCCCCGTGGGACATATAAGTGTTCTGATGGGGTTTGGGTAGCACTTTCAGCCTCAGCAGAATCTGTAGCTAAACGGCTAATAGAAACGGTAGGAGGGGGCGGTGACTCTCGATTTACATCTTTCCAAGCTCGATTTGAGAACAGAGATGCTCTTGAAGAGCTAACAAGTAACTGGATTGGGTCACGAACATCTAAAGAAGTCATAGAGACTATTGAGGCAGCAGACGCAGCTATTGCCCCAGTTTATAATATGCAACAAGTTATTGAAGACCCTCATTTTATCGCTAGAGAAAGCTTCACCAAAGTAGACGGGATTCTCATGCAAAATTTGGTTGCACGACTCTCCAAAACACCTGGCAAAATTATTTCAGCCGGACCTAAGTTGGGTCAGCATAATGAAGAAATTAAAAAAGAACTTCATGACAAGAAGTGATCTCTTATCCAAGAGAAGCATCCTAGCTGTGCCTGGCTCTAGCGAAAAAATGATTCAGAAATCACGACTATTGAATGCAGATGAAATATTCCTTGATCTAGAAGATTCTGTTTTACTCTCTGAAAAGGAATCTGCCAGGTCACTAGTAATAGTTGAATTAAATAAAGGCGGTTTCAATTCATCATCGGTTGCAGTTCGAGTAAATGAACAAAACCAGCTAATCGGTGTCCAAGATATCGAACAAATTGTTACTCAGGCAGGTTCTAAATTCAATTCTATAATTATCCCTAAGGTGGAGACACCAGAACAAGTCAAAGAAATCTGTAAAAGATTAACTGAATTAGAACTATCTTTAGGGTTGGCTAATCAAACAGACATTCAACTTCAAATTGAGTCAGCACGTGGCCTACTAAATGTTGCAGAAATTGCCGGTGCATGCAAACGGACAATCTCCCTAGTTTTTGGCCCTGGGGATTTTGCTGCAAGCATGGGGATGCAGGTTTTAAATATCGGTGAGAATCCGGTCAATTATCCAGGTGATGATGCTTATCATTATGTGCTACTCACAATACTTACTGCAGCTCGAGCAAATGGCCTATTAGCAATCGATGGTCCATTCAGTGATTTACAGAATGAGCCTGGACTAAAACTTAGATCCCAATTATCGGCTTCTCTTGGCTACGATGGGAAATGGGTAATCCACCCATCACAAATAGAAATTGTAAATTCAATTTTTACCCCAACGAAAGAGGTTTTTGAAAAATCTAGCAAAATTATTGCTCAATTTGAGAGTTATTCTTCATCGGGACAAGTTGCTGGAGCCTTTCTATTCGAAGGTAAAATGATTGATGAGGCAACCAGAAAAATGGCTGAGATGATTTATGCAAAGGGCATCGCGTCAGGGTTAAAGCGTCCAAAGAATGGGGATGAGAATGGCAAAGCATAAGGCTGTATTAGGTAGATTTTATGAAGATTTTGTTATTGGGGATTCTTACGAGCACCCTTTTGGTAGAACAATAAGTGAGACTGACTGTACTTGGTTTACCCAATTAACTTGTAATACTAATCAAAATCATTTTAATGCTCATCTTGCTCTCTCTAATCCTGTATCTAATGGAAAGATTATTGTTAATTCTGGTCTTACAGTTGCCATAATCCTGGGTATTTCTGTAATTGATATGAGTCAAAATGCTGTAGCTAATCTAGGATGGACCGATATCAAACTTACTCATCCGGTTTATGTCGGTGACACTTTATACGCAGAGAGTATTTGTACAGAAGCACGTGAATCTTCTTCTAAACCAAATATGGGAATAATCTCGATGTTCACTAGAGGTCTCAATCAGGATGGTGTTGAAATCGTGACATGGTTTAGAAGCGTAATGATTCCAAAGAGAAGCTCTGGGATTGGCCAGAATTATTTCCCTGTTCCAAAATCTGGATCAATTGAAGGGCGAATGTCTTAAGTATGGCTCTTGAGATTCCTATCCTTTCTGGCTTGCGCATTGTTGAGGGATCGGCCTTTGTAGCTGCCCCTCTTGGTGGGTTAACTCTTGCCCAGCTAGGCGCTGAAGTTATTCGTTTTGACCCCATCGCAGGGGGAATTGATTTCAAGCGTTGGCCGTTAACTAAAGCACAGGCTTCACTTTTCTGGGCTGGTTTAAATCGCGGGAAAAAATCAATCCAAGTAGATCTTAAAAGCCAAAAAGGTAGAGAATTAATATCAAACCTTATAACCGCCCCTGGTGAAGGTTCTGGAATTTTTCTAACAAATCTTGCTGCTAAAGATCAATTAAGTTACGAGGAGCTTCGTAAGAAAAGATCTGACGTAATAATGATTTCATTAACTGGTAATTATGATGGGTCGAGCGAAGTTGATTACACCGTCCATCCTTCTTTTGGCTACCCAGTAATTACTGGGCCAAGAACTTCTAATACCCCGATCAATAGTGTTTTACCAACCTGGGATTTGATTCTAGGAAACCTTGTTGCAATTGCAATTTTAGCTGCAGAGCGTAAAAGACGATTAACTGGAGAGGGCGAATTGATTTCAATTGCCCTATCAGACGTAGCACTTTCTATAGTTGGTGCTCTGGGCCGTCTTTCTCAAGCCTATATCGGAGAGGAAGTCGTAGCTCCAGATGGAAACTACCTGTATGGATCATTCGGTAAAAATTTTCTGACAGCAGATAATAAACAAATCATGTTAGTTGGTTTAACCACAAGGCAGTGGAATTCTCTTAAGTTGGCACTGAACATCGAAGACACCTTGATAGAACTTCAAAAAAGTCTTTCAGCTGATTTTGAGGATGAAGGGCAACGATATGTTCACAGAGAATCAATAGCGCTAGTTATAGAAAAGACTGTCATAGCAAAAAACTTAGAAGATTTAGTTCCAGCTTTTATCGCCCATAAAGTGAGTTGGTCCAGATATCAAAGTTTCGGAGAATTACTAAATAATGACATTCGGGCTTCTAATGAGAATCCTATTTTTTCTCTCCGGAATCAACCGGGGATAGGAACTACGCCTACCATCGCATCTCCAATAAGGTTTCGCTTTAGTCATAATTTAGAACCTGAACCCGCTCCTCTCTTTGGTGAGCACACTGAAAAAATTCTTAAAGAGATTCTAAAAATTAGTCCTGAAGAGATTAATATTTTAGTAAATGAAAAGATTATAAAAAGAGACTAGAGGGAGTAGCGAGTGCAAACTAAAGTAAAAATGCCCAGAGTTGGAGAGAACGTCAATTCTGTTTTTGTGGTTGATATAAAAGTTCAACCTGGGAGCGAAATCAGTATCGGAGATACCCTAATTTCAGTTGAAACTGATAAAGCAACGGTCGATATAGAGTCTCCTGTTGCAGGAAGGGTTATTGAGCTTTTAGTAAAATTAGACGACGAAATTCAACCAGGGATGCCTTACGTGATAGTTGAAACTTCTTAATATGAAAATAACTGTGACCGGCGCAGCGAGTGGAATTGGCAAAGCAACAGTTCTTAAACTACTTGAATCCGGTCACGAATTGATTGTCATCGACTTACCTGATAGTAATTTTGATTTTTTGTCCAAGGCGAATGTGCAAATAATTCTTGGAGATGTTTCTGATCAAAGTGACCGAAATGTCATCATTGCAGCTTCTACGGGAGTAGACGGATTAGTGAATGCTGCTGGGCGAATCGAAACCAGAAATCTTTTAGATTATTCAATAGCTGACATAAGAGAGCTTTTTTCTGTTAATTTCGAGTCAGTTTGGGATTTAACCGCCAAGATTGGAGCAACAATGCCAACTGGTGGTGCAATTGTAAATATAAGTTCAGCTGGGGCTAAAGTTGTTACTAATTCAAATGTGGGTCCCTACGCTGCCACTAAGGCCGCGGTTTTGAGTTTGACCCGAACTTTTGCCTTTGAGTTTGCGAAAAGGGGTGTAAGAGTTAATGCAATTTGTCCAGGTCTAATTGAAACACCCATGCAAACTAAAGTAAGTGAACAGCTAGCTAAAGATCAAAACTTACCTATTAAAGATGTAATTCAAAAGAGAATAGAAATGATTCCTCTAAATCGCTTTGGAAATGCTTCAGAATGCGCTGACTTGATTAGTTTCCTGCTCTCATCAGAATCAAGTTATATGACCGGGCAAGCAATAAATATTAGCGGCGGCTGGATTACTTCGTAAATTTATCTTTTTCGAGTTCCTGAGCAACAAATTCCCATAACACAGGAGTTGACTGTTGATTTGCAGTAGTTAACCCTGCCCAAATAGTACTTACTCTTAGCATGTCTAAGTCGGATCTATTTTCATACTGGGAAAGCACGACGCCAGCTAGAAAAGAGTCTCCAGCCCCAGTTGAATCTGCTACTTCAATCTCCATTGCAGCAATTGCAAACTCACGATCACCTTGAATAAGCTTAGAACCATTTGCACCATCAGTGATTATGATTTTCGAGAACTTGGATTTGAGTTTATCTACTAGTTTATAGTCATTCACTTCACTATTTGAAACCACTAACACATCTCCCGATAAATCTTCTGTACTATTGAGAGAGTTTGAGCCAATAATTGTCGTACATTTTCCACGTAATTCTTTAAGCATTGGGAAAAAGGCATCTACCCAAAAGGGCCATACCACAATATCTCCTGACGCAATTGGAAGTGAAGTGGTAGAAATTTTTGCAAGTAAATTCTTTTCCATCCCAATCATAGTTCTTTCGCCAGATTCCTCTACAAGAATAGTGACATGCGGAGAGGCGGTTTCAAAGGTTTGAATGTACTTTAATTCAAGGCCAGATTCTGAAATTGATGTCTTCAGATTCGAGCCTACTGAATCATTTCCAATATACCCCACTAAATTCACTGGAAGATCGGCGCTAAAAATTCCAGAGGCGACGTTAAAGCCTTGTCCCCCAGGTCTTTCTTGATGTGAGCTTGCATGAACAAATCTTCCTGAGGTCGGAATGTGGGAAACATACAGAACCGTATCCCAGGCAATTGGACCTATTACCCATATGGAAGCTGTATTCACAAATGGACTCTATTGCAGTCTTGTTCTATTTATAGGAAATAACTGCTAATTTTGTTCCATGTCTCCACGGCAAGTACCGAGTAATTTGCTGGGAAGCCCACTTGGAGAAAATGCTTTTATTGGAACTTTTAATAGTGAGTTATCAAAAAAAGAAGTTTCTGATTTTATTATTAAAGCCTTGGAGTCAATTGATTTCAATGATAAAAAAATCACTCTGGTCATACCGGACGGTACACGCTCTTGCCCCTTGCCATTAATTTTGCCCCTTTTTTATGACCTAATATCCCCGGTTGCGAACTCCTTATCTGCACTCATTGCACTAGGCACACATGCTCCTATGACCCCAGAAGCAATTGATAGTTTCTTGGCTGGAGAAAATCAAACAGTAATTCAAAAATATCCAAAAATGAAGGTTCAAAATCATGAATGGTGGAGCCCGATAACTTTCGCACACCTAGGTTCAATAACTGCAGAGGAGATCACAGAAATCTCTTTTGGCCAAATTACCTCTGAAGTTCCCATATCCATAAATAGGCTTATTACAGAATCCGACTTAGTAATAATTATTGGACCTGTTTTTCCCCACGAGGTCGTTGGTTTTAGTGGTGGAGCAAAATACTTATTTCCTGGAGTATCTGGTCAAGAGATGATCGATTCCTCACACTGGCTTGGAGCAATAATTTCTAGTGCAGAAATCATTGGTACTTTAGGGATTACTCCAGTTCGTGAAATGATTAACCTTGCTGCAAGTAAAATTAAGGTACCGCTGCTTGCGCTATGTCTTGTTGTGGAAACTGGTTCTAGCGCGATTTCATCCCTTTCATTTGGGGCTCCGCACACTGCTTGGGAGTACGCTTCGGCAGTTTCGTCAAAAAAGCACATTAAATTTCTTGATAAACCACTAAAGCGTGTGATCTCAATAATGCCACCGAGGTACCAAGATATTTGGACTGCCGCAAAAGGTATGTATAAGGTTGAGCCAATTATTCAAGATGGTGGTGAAGTAATTCTTTACGCTCCCCACATAAGTGAGTTTTCTATTACACATAAGGAACTTGAGAATATTGGATACCACTGCCGCGAATATTTCTCATCCCAAATGGAAAAATTCGAAGGAGTATCAAAGACTTTGATGGCTCATTCATCGCATTTAAGAGGGGCTGGAAGTTTTTCTTTGACTGAGGGAGAGCAATGCAGAATCACGGTTACACTTTCAACAGGAATCTCAAAAAGTAGAACAGAATCCATGAACCTAAAATATCTTGATCCCTTGTTATTCAATCTGACGGAATACGAGAATGATTCAGAAACTTTAATTAATCATAATGCTGGTGAAATTCTTTTTCGATTAAAATAGACTGGCAGATTATACTTTTTATTCTTTACATTTAAGGGGTATGGCCACCAAATTTACTGCGCATTGCACTCAGTATTCGATTGGAAAACTCATCGTTATCTCGTGAAGCAAATCGCGAATAGAGAGCTGCACTCAATACATATGCTGGAATACCTGATTCAATAGCTGCCTCAACAGCCCAACGTCCTTCGCCACTATCGCTCACAGATGAGGAATACTCAATAAGTTGAGGGCTCTCTTGAAGTGATTGTGCTGTTAGATCCAACAGCCAAGACTCTATAACGCTTCCTCTTCGCCAAACTTGAATTATTTCCGAAATATCAAAATCATATGGGTGAGTCATTTCACCGGCAGCTTCAAAAATTGCTAGACCTTCAGCAATCGCGGCCATCATGCCGTATTCAATTCCGTTGTGAACCATCTTCACAAAGTGACCCGCTCCATGCGGACCACAATGGAGATAGCCATGTTCGCTCTGTGATGGATCACCAGTTCTCCCCGGTGTACGAGAAACTGTGTCAACGCCGGGTGATAGTGCCTTGAGAATTGGCTCGAGTTTATTGATGACTTCTTTTTCTCCGCCGACCATCAAACTATACCCCCGTGTAAGACCATGTATTCCACCACTTGTACCAATATCTACAAAGTTGATTCCAAGTGCTGCTAATTTCTTTGCATTAACTAAATCATTCTTATAGTAGCTATTTCCACCATCAATAATTGTGTCTCCACTTGAGAGAAAATTAGACAAAACATTAATGGTTGAATCTACTTCTGATGATGGAACCATGATCCAGATGGTGCGAGGTATTGCCAGTTTTGATACAAAATCTGCCAGATTTGCAGCCACAGTCGAACCTTCCGCTGCCAATTGCTCTATCGCATCTGGAGATTTGTCATAAATCACAGAGGCAATTTCGTGCTGCGAGAGGCGGCGGACAATATTGGCGCCCATACGACCAAGGCCAATCATGCCGAAATTTATTGAACTCATGCGGCCCCCACTTCTGCGGCTTTTACCAGCACCAGTCTAGTGCTGCTTTGACCGCTGGGTAAGACTGTATTTAACTAAGCCTTCAACTTCTCTACGATTAAAGATGAAGCGATTACTGGACCTACGCTTATGTCAATTATCACAGAGGCAATTCTTCGATACCTGGGGTCGCGCCGCTCAAAGCGTTCGCGGATAACTTCCGATGGATTCTCGATTAACCCTTGGCGACCAACACCTGTAGTTCCTGCACTTTTAAGTAGATTTTCAAGAGGCGCATGTAAATAGACAGTGAACTCATTTTCTAAGGAGTTAACTAAATCCAAATTATCGGCAATTGATGCAGCTGCGCCAGCAATCAATGGTGCCGGCAGGATAAGAATATCTTTAAGGTATTTAGATTCGAGTGTGTGTAAAGTTGGAACATCTAATTGAGCTAGCTGTCTCATAGACATAGAAGCCATTTTAGATATCTCAAAATCATTATCGATATATTTCCAGGCGAGAATCTCTGACAACAACTTACCCACGGTAGACTTTCCAACACCCATCGCCCCGACGAGAATAATTCTACAATCAGGAATTTCACCAGGATTATTGGTTTTCAAAAAATTCCTTTCTTAATGCTGGTGGCGGGTGAAGGATTTGAACCTTCGAAGGCAGAGCCGGGGGATTTACAGTCC
>JABMMT010000276.1 GCA_013205155.1 Betaproteobacteria bacterium
CCTATATGGTTCATCTGCCCTATAAAGGTAGTCCGCCTGCAGTCATTGACTTGATGGCCGGCAATGTAGATATTATGTTTGATAATCTGCCTTCATCCATTAACTTTATCCGCGCAGGTCGCCTTAAAGCATTAGCAGTCACAAGCGCAAAACGCTCACCTGCTTTTCCAGATCTTCCCACCATTGCAGAAGCTGCAAACCTTCCTGGATATGAAGCAACCTCTTGGTTTGGTGTTGTTGGTCCTGCCAATATGCCTGCAGATATTTTGAGCAAGGACAGCGCAGAATTAATGGCAGCCATTAATAGTCCCTCAGTAAAGGAAAAGTATCTCTTGATGGGTGCGCAGCCTGTAGGTAATACACCAGCGCAGTTTGCCAATTTTATTAAGGCAGAAATTGCTAAATGGACTAAGGTTGTAAAAGAATCTGGCGCTAGAGTTGACTAAGTCTCATTGCTAAAATATTTGAACTGAGAATATTAAAGAGGAGCATTGCTCCTCTTTTTTTATTTAGCCAGCTTAGATAAAAGCTTTGTAGGTGTGATCACCTCGGGATCTAATACCAATTCGATGAGAGCGCCACGTTTACTTTTCAAAGCATTAGTGAAGGCAGATTCAAATTCTTTAGTTTGAGTAACGCGATATCCAGGAATACCAAAGCTATCTGCAAACTTGATAAAGTCTGGATTTGTTAAACCAGTACCCATGATGCGTTGTGTAAATTCTCTCTCTTGGTGCATACGAATGGTTCCAAGCATACCGTTATTCACCACCAAAATGATTGGATACGATTCGTATCGTGCAGCAGTTGCCAGTTCTTGGCAATTCATCATGAAGTCGCCGTCACCACAAACTGCTACAACAACGCGCTTTGGGTCAGCAATCTTTGCAGCAATCGCAGCTGGTAAACCATAGCCCATCGAACCATTAGCTGGGGCTAACTGACTTCGGATTGGACCATAAGGATAAAAGCGATGCACCCAAGTAGCAAAGTTACCCGCCCCATTAGTAATAATGGCATCTCGCGGAATTAAATTAGGTAGTGAAGCCATAATTTGCGCTAGCTGCAAGCTACCAGGAACCGTTACCGGGGTAGACCATTCTAAATATTCTGTATGCGCTGTTTGCATCTGTTTGGCAGAATATTCCTTGGTCATTTTAATTTCATCAAGGGCGTTGCAAAAGTTTTCAGGACTGCAATTGATGGCAAATTCTGGGCGATAAACACGGCCTAATTCATCAGGGCTAGACAATACATGTACGAGGGTGTTATTTACTTTAGGTGGCGCCAGCACACTGTAACCAGCGGTAGTCATTTCTCCAAGGCGCTCGCCGATCACCAGTAAAACATCGGCCTCTACAATTCGCTTAACTAATGCAGGGTTGGCACCAATACCAAGGTCACCGGCATAACAAGGGTCACGATTATCAATCAGATCTTGGGAACGAAAACTCGTTGC
Source organism: Betaproteobacteria bacterium (assembly GCA_013205155.1). Classification (GTDB taxonomy): domain Bacteria; phylum Pseudomonadota; class Gammaproteobacteria; order Burkholderiales; family Burkholderiaceae; genus Polynucleobacter. The sequence goes on from JABMMT010000276.1 coordinate 1,460, forward strand.
TATGGGAACACCTTCGCGATTTGCCCAAGCCCTTAAATGATCACAAGCTACCTTATTCCAATTACCACCACCAGCTAATACCATTGGATTTTTAGCAATGGAAAATTGTTTCATCGCATCTGCAAAGATCACTCTATCTAATCCAGGTTGAACGATATGCGCTGCAGCAGTTGGCTTTTCTTCACCAGTGAGATACAAAACATCTTCAGGCAATGCAAGGACAACTGGCCCTTTGCGACCTGATTGAGCGATATGAAAAGCATGAGAAACAAATTCATCAATCCGGTCCACTCGATCAATGCTGCCAACCCACTTAGCACATTCAGAGTACATACGACGGTAATCGATCTCTTGAAAGGCTTCGCGCTCAACCATATCTGTACCTACCTGTCCCACTAAAAGCACCATGGGTGTGGAATCTTGATAGGCAGTGTGAATACCGATCATGGCATTTGAAGCGCCAGGACCACGAGTCACCATTACTACGCCAGGTTTGCCTGTTAGCTTCGCATAGGCTTCACCCATATAGGCTGCACCACCTTCTTGGCGACAAGTTATAAAACGAAACTGAGGGTGATCAACCAAGCCATCAAGCAGGGGCAAAAAACTCTCTCCCGGAACGCCAAATGCTAAATCAACATCTTGTCTAACCAATGCATTAGCCAGTATTTGCCCGCCATGCATATTTTTTTTGGCTATCCCCATCATTTTCTCTTACACTTTCTTTATGAATACACTTTCAACCAGCACCTTAGCCGCATTGGAAGAGATGCTACAAAATACAGCGCGCTCTGCTCCACCAGATTTTCTTCCGATTATGCTCATCGGCGGCAGTGCTGGCACACAAACTATTGGACATCTTAATCCTGAATTTATCGCTTTCCTTCAAGAATCCTTAGAAAAAGATCCGATCCCATTCATTTCTATTGGCAATGATCAAATCAGCATTACGTTGACTCGACCTCAAGAATTATCGAATAGCCTATATCAACTTGCTCAAACAATGCGTTTGGCAGGCTTTATTCCTGGCTGGCGTCACGAAGATTTTGCCTGGTTGGATCACCATGGTCATCAATATTTTCGTCTTGAGAGAGCCGCTTTTCGTACCTTCGGCTTCCAAAGTATGGCCACCCATATCAATGGCTACACAAAATCTAATTCGATTTGGTTAGGTCGACGAAGTGAATCGAAGTCTACTGATCCCGGCAAATTGGATAACATCGCTGCAGGTGGTATTACTGCTGATGAAACCCCGTGGGTCAACGCTCGTCGGGAGTTATGGGAAGAAGCTGGTGTACCTGAACAAATTGCCGCGAATATTGAACCGATTGGCAGAATACACATGCGTCGACCCATTGTAGGACGTGGCTTTCATGATGAGTTGCTCTATGTCTATGATTTAGAGCTAACTGATCAATTTGTACCAAGCAACCATGATGGTGAAGTAAGCGGCTTTATTGAGACTTCTCTTCCTGAGGCGGCTGCCAGGATCCTAGCCGATGAATTTACTGGTGATGCCGCCTTCGTAACTGCTGATTTCATATTGCGACGCACCAAATAGATATTGTTTCCATACAATTTTTTCTGATTCATGGTTAAATCTCAGGTAAGGATGAAACAGGGGTGCCCTGATTATCGATTTCGATAAAGGCGCTGAGAAAGACCCTAAAACCCGATCCAGGTAATGCTGGCGTGGGGAGTTACATCAGACCGACACACCCGGTTTCGTCCATCTAAAACAGTCAGGAGATGGACATGAGCAATAGTAAAAAACAAACCAAACATGAAATACCTAGTCTTAAAAGTTTAGAGCGTGACTTTGGGCAAAAGTTTGCCTACCCATCCTCAACCAAAACCTATCTACAAGGTTCTCGCGCAGATATTAAAGCGCCGATTCGGATGATTGAACAATTACCGACCCGTGTTGGTGAAGAGTTGATTGCCAATCCACCTGTACCGGTATACGACACTTCTGGTCCGTATAGCGATCCTGAAATTGTGATTAATCTTGAAAAAGGTTTACCTAGACTGCGTGAATCTTGGATTAGTGAACGTCAGGATACTGACCAACTTGCAGGGCCAAGCTCTGAATACGGTGTCGCACGAGCACATGATGAAGCCACG
>JABMMT010000277.1 GCA_013205155.1 Betaproteobacteria bacterium
GTATTGATTGCCTCTTTCACCATCATCGCAGTAAGTAAAGGCATATCTGCAATCCCTTTAGCAATTGCTTTCACTTCTTTTAATAAATCCGCTTGAGGGAAAATGCGCGCCACCAAACCAGCGCGCTCAGCTTCTGCGGCGTCCATCATGCGTCCAGTCAAAGCGAGATCCATCGCTTTTGCTTTTGATACTGCGCGTGGTAAACGCTGTGTGCCGCCAGCCCCAGGAATAATTCCCAGCTTTACTTCAGGCTGCGCAAACTTTGCATTATCAGCAGCCATAATCGTGTCGCACATCATAGCCAATTCGCAACCTCCACCAAGTGCATAACCAGAGACCGCTGCGATTACGGGCTTACGAACTTTCTTCATTTCCTCCCAATTGCGGGAAATGAAGTCCTCACGATAGACATCTTTAAAACTATATTTGGCCATCGAGGTGATATCTGCACCAGCAGCAAATGCTTTCTCACTACCAGTGATAATGATGCAGCCGATTTTGTCATCGGCATCAAAGCCTAATAAGGCAGCACCTAACTCATCCATCAGCTCATCATTTAGAGCATTCAGTACCTCAGGACGATTGAGGGTGATAGTGGCAACTTTGCCATCAACTGCAGTCAAAATAGTTTTGTAGCTCATGGTTCTCTTTCTAAGATGTACTCAATTAGCGTGGTAGCAATACCCACATCTTGCCATTTTGTTTCATGCGCCCAGCCAATTCTCCAGCGGCATCCCCTGAACCCCAATAGTAGTCTGCTCTAACGCCTCCGACAATCGCTTTGCCAGTATCTTGTGCCATGACTAATTTTTGTAAGGGTTGATTACTTAAGGGTCTAGTCGTTGCCAAAAATACGGGCGCTCCTAGTGGCATTGCTTGTAAATCGATAGCAATACTGCGCTCGGTCGTTAATGGGACATTTAATGCCCCTGTAGGCCCAAGGTCTGCACTAACATTTCCAGGGAGTTCTTTAAAAAATACAAAGCGTGGATTTGCATTGAGCATGTCGTTCACCCGATCAGGGTTACGTTTGGCCCATTTTGAAATTCCCTGCATTGTTGCTTCACTTCGATTAATTTCTTTTTTATCCAGTAACCATTGCGCAAATGACTTGAAGGGTTGTTCATTAGTCCCTGCATAGCCTAGGCGCATTACCCGACCATCTTGTAAGCGAATTTTTCCTGAGCCTTGAATTTGCATAAATGCTGCAGCCACTGGATCTTGAACCCAAGCAATTTCAGAGCCTTTCAAGATTCCGGAACTCATCAACTCGGCTCGGCTCGGGCCAAGGTTAGGTCTTGTTTGGCGCCATGCATTGGGATAAGCATATAAAGGTACGCTGTAAAGACTTGTCCGAGTTTGCGAACCATTCATTACTGGCTCGTAATATCCAGTAACGAGCCCTGTTTCACTACCGGCGCTGTTTCGAATTTCGAAGGGCTGAAAGTTACTTTCAAAATATCGACGGATAGCTTGAGCATCACTTACAGAAATACTTGCAGCTTGCGTGCAAACCTGTCGCCAATTAAGCTCACTATTTCGCTTACGCAAGGCTTCACAACTCTTTAACCAAGCAGGCCATGCTTGAGATAAATCATCCTCTTGCCATCCTGGAAGAGCCTGCCAAGAGACTGCGCTAAAACTCGCAATAGGAGAGTTGTAATTTGAGGGAACCGTGGCAGGACTTGAACGATATCCCGCTCCACGAGTAGGAGGGCTTGAGCAGCCAGCCATCAAACTCCCAATCAAGATAGCGGATACACTCATTACTAAAGTTCCTTGTGAGACAAGGTTTTTTAATTTAAATGGTGAAAACATGATTGCCAATTTACTCGATCAGTACCCCATGTTGCTCTTTGTTGCTGAGGGCGCTATTGCATTGGGACTTTTGCTATTTATTGTCCTCTGGACTGGTAAAGGCAAAAAATAGACCTAGTGAAGTGTGCGAGGCATCACCAGGGCAAACTCTGGGATCGGAGCCTGGAAAAACTGCGCCTCTTCAGTGACACAAAAATACTCCCCACGCATTGTGCCTGCGGGAGTAGGTAAAGTAGCCCAACTGGTGTACTCAAATTGCTCCCCTGTTCGCAATAGAGGTTGCTGCCCAACCACTCCCAAACCACGAACTTCCTGGACCTCATTATCCCCGTCAGTAATAAACCAATGACGGGCTATTAACTGAATACTGGCAGTCCCCGTATTGCGAATAGTGACCGTATAGGCAAAGGCAAACTGGCGATTATCTGGGTCAGATTGCTCTGGCAGGTACTGGGTTTTAACCGTAATACTGATTTCGTGGGGGTTCATGCACGAATTCTGCTCTATCCTGAAGCCAACTGCAAGCTAGAATCTAGGGATGGAAAGCCAAAAATCAACATCTCAAAGCCAATTTGTCATTGCCCCCTCCATTTTATCGGCTGACTTTGCCTGCCTAGGCAAAGAAGTTCAAGATGTTTTGTTAGCAGGCGCTGATTGGATTCACTTTGATGTCATGGACAACCACTATGTACCAAACCTCACCATTGGGCCTCTAGTCTGTGAGGCTATTCGTCCACATGCTGTAAAAAATGGCAAGCCAGCAGTAATTGATGTTCACCTCATGATTGAACCCGTGGATCGTATTGTTCCGGATTTTGCAAAAGCTGGCGCTAACCTAATTAGCTTTCATCCAGAGGCAAGTCCTCACGTTAACCGTTCACTCAATTTGATTCGAGACCAAGGCTGTCAGTCAGGATTGGTTTTTAATCCAGCGACTCCTTTAGATCATCTTGACCATACTCTAGATCTTCTTGACTTAGTCTTACTAATGTCAGTAAACCCAGGATTTGGTGGTCAATCTTTTATAGCAAACACCCTCAATAAAATTGCACAAGTGCGTGCACGCTTAGACCAGTATCAAGCTGACACTGGTCGTCATATACGGCTTGAAGTAGATGGTGGAATTAAGGTTGACAACATTGCGCAGGTTGCAAAAGCAGGTGCTGATACTTTTGTTGCAGGCTCAGCCATTTTTGGACAAGACAATTACGCCTCCGTCATTGAGGCAATGCGCGCAGAATTAGGAAAGTCGAGCAGAACCTAATGCAGCGTGAAGAATTTAACGCCCTTGGGAAGCAGGGCTTCAATCGCATTCCTCTGGTGAAAGAAGTGCTTGCGGATCTTGAAACACCCTTATCGCTCTACGTCAAACTTACTCAAGCATTTGGTAAAACCAATACTTATCTTCTTGAATCTGTTTTAGGTGGCGAACGTTTTGGGCGCTTCTCTTTTATTGGCTTACCAGCTAAGACTATCCTTAAAACTATTGGTACGCCTTCCGCGCCCGTGAATGAAGTAATAAGGGATGGCAAGGTAGTAGAAAGCAATACCGATAACCCGCTCGACTTTGTTGATGCTTATTTCAAGCGCTTTAGGGTTGCTCTTCCGCCGGGCTTGCCACGGTTTTGTGGTGGTCTTGCTGGTTATTTTGGCTATGACACGGTCCGATATATTGAAGCGCGTCTTGCCAAACATTCATTGCCAGACGAATTAGGGATGCCTGATATTCAGTTGATGTTAACGGAAGAGTTGGCAGTGATTGATAACGTCGCGGGCAAAATCTATTTGATTGCGTATGCAGACCCAAGTCAGCCAGAAAGTTTTGATAGCACTCATGAGCGCTTAAAAGAATTACTTGCCTGTCTTAGTAAGCCTGTGAGCATACCTGCATCGCTACCGAGCAAGAAGACTGAGTTGATCCGCAAATTTAAAGTGGAAGATTTTGAAAACGCTGTGCGTAGAACAAAAGAATATATTTTGGCCGGCGACTGCATGCAAGTGGTGATTGGTCAGCGAATCAGCAAACCATTTACAGATTCACCATTGGCGCTTTATAGGGCCTTGCGTTCACTCAATCCATCGCCTTATATGTATTTTTA
>JABMMT010000278.1 GCA_013205155.1 Betaproteobacteria bacterium
CTACATTGACGACGACGAAAAAACTTAAAAATTTCCTGCAAACCATTCCTTCATGCGCGAGAGAACTCCTTGAAGCGCGCCTGACTGAGAAACACGACGACCCCGTAATAACTGAGCTTGACCTTCCATCAACAAACCAATGCTGGTGGCGTAGCGGGGGCTACGTAAAACTTCATGTAAATGACCACGATATTCAGGAGTGCCAATACGAGCAGGTCTTAAAAACACTTGTTCTGCTAACTCGACCATTCCAGGCATTAAAGAGGTGCCCCCAGTCAGCACAATTCCAGAAGAAACCATATCCTCATAGCCAGAGTCACTTACAACGCCTCTAACCAAAGTGAACAGCTCTTCAACACGAGGCTCGATTACCGCAGCTAATGCTTGCTTAGACATCGGACGAGGTTCACGATCACCTACACCTGGGACATCAATCATTGCACTGGGATCGGCCATCTCTTGACGCGCGATCCCATGAGCAATTTTTAAATCTTCTGCATCAATGGTTGGAGTACGCAAAGCCATTGCAATATCATTAGTAATTTGATCGCCGGCAATCGGGATCACTGCAGTATGACGAATAGAACCTTGACAATAAATCGCGATATCGGTGGTTCCTCCGCCAATATCAACTAAGACAACGCCAAGCTCTTTCTCATCATCAGTCAATACTGCCAAGCTAGATGCCAAAGGCTGCAAAATCAAATCATTTACCTCTAAACCACAGCGACGCACACACTTCACAATATTTTGTGCAGCACTTACCGCACCAGTCACAATGTGCACCTTTACTTCTAAGCGAAGACCACTCATACCAATCGGCTCGCGGACATCCTCTTGGCCATCAATAATGAATTCTTGAACTAAGATATGAAGAATCTGTTGATCCGTTGGAATATTGATTGCTTTAGCAGTTTCCAAAACACGCTCTACGTCGCCTTGACCAACCTCTTTATCTCGAATTGCAACCATGCCGCTCGAGTTAAAACTCACAATATGATTTCCAGCAATACCAGTAAAGACCTGAACAATCTGACGATCAGCCATTACCTCAGCCTCTTCTAGAGCTTTGTGAATAGACTGAACAGTTGCCTCAATATTGACAACAACACCTTTCTTTAAACCCTTAGAGGCAGTCTGACCAACGCCCACGACGTTAAATTGACCATCAGGAGCTAATTCAGCAACTAAGGCAACCACCTTGGACGTACCAATATCTAAGCCGACCAATAGATCGCGATTATCTTTACTCATTCCGATTCCTCATTGCTTCTGCTCACTTTTTTTTACATCAATATCATTCTTTTTTAGACTGACAGCAGCTAAATGAACTGCAAAGCCATTCGCATATCGCAAGTCAACTGCATCAATGCGATTTCCCCACTTCTCTTGTACTTGTGGCCAATACTTAAATAGACGTGCTACACGTTCTTCCGTTAAGTTCTTATCGGAATTCTCTTCGTCGCGTCCAAATTCCACCTTCATACCATTGGATAATTTGACATGCCAGGCATATCTTTCGGTCAGTGCTAAACTTTTTACCTCTACACCCCATGGCTTAAACCAAGCAGTAGCTTTGTCATAAAGGTTCATGACTTCTTTACTAGCATCAGCAGGCCCATAAAAATCAATCAGATAAACTTCATCACTAATTTCAGATACACGGCCTGCAAATAATTCGCCATAGGTATTCATCAAGGTATTGCTATCTGCACCGCCCCATGTACCAAATGGCTTTTGTTCTTCAATACTGACTACTAAACCATTTGGCCAGACGCGGCGTACATTTGCGTGGCGCACCCAAGGCATACTTTCAAACCCACGCTTGACGTCTTCTAAGCGTACGCTAAAGAAATTTCCTTGAACAGTTTCCAGGACTTGCTGTTTCACAATCGGCTTATTAATATGTTTTAGAGTTTGTCCGGCAACAGGTTCAATTTGAATTTGCTTCAGCACAAAGACAGGGCGCTGACTCAGCCACACCAAAATTCCGATTACCATCATTACTGTAAAACAACGCATCAAGAAACGGCTAAGGCTTTGCATTCGCCCCGGATGGTTCCAAAGCGGAGACATGATGACGGAGAAAATATCTCCGAATCGGTCTAAAAGAGTGCTCATGCGCTAGCGCCCTCCTTTTGCTGCATAGTTTGGCTCAGTAACCACAACACCAAATCTGCATAAACCACACCCGCTGCTTTGGCTGCCATCGGTACCAATGAGTGAGATGTCATGCCCGGAGAAGTATTCATCTCCAGCAAATAAGGTTTACCTGTCTTCTGATCAAGCATGACATCAGCACGGCCCCAGGTACGGCATCCTAAAGCTTTGTAAGCCAATAAAGATAAAGCTTGCACTTGGGAATTCACTTCTGGCGCAAGCCCAGTAGGGCAGAGATACTGGGTCTCATCTGAAAAATACTTATTATGAAAATCATAATTGGCTTGCGGGGGAATAATTTTGATGACTGGTAATGCCTCTGCCGTAGCGCCCTGACCTACTAAAGGACAAGTTAATTCATCACCAATAATGCAAGTCTCAGCAATTACCTTTTTATCTAGTCCTGCTGCCAATTGATAGGCGGCAGGCAACTCATCTACAGATTTCACTTTAGTTAAACCGAGTGATGATCCCTCATGTGCAGGTTTGACAATCAGTGGCAGGCCTAACTTTTCAACTACTGTAGACCAATCACTCGCTGGAGTCAGCTCTTCAAATTCAGGGGTAGCTAAACCATTGCTGATCCAAATTTGCTTGGTTGCAATTTTATCAATCGCTAAAGCTGACGCTAAGACACCGCTACCGGTATAAGGAAGATTGAGCAATTCTAATAAGCCTTGAATTATTCCATCTTCACCATATCGGCCATGCAGAGCAATAAATACCCTCTCAAATTTTTCTTTGGCTAATTCTGTTGGGCACCTTAAGCCTGTATCAAAAGCATAGGCATCAACACCCTTAGCTCGCAATGCTTCTAAGACGCCATTACCAGACAACAGTGAAATTTCTCGCTCACCAGAGCGCCCACCCAGAAGAACGCCGACCCTACCTAAAGATTTCACATCTAAATTGGCTAACTGCGTCTGAACGCGCTGGCCCCAATCCATCAGTTGCTTAGACATGCTTTGCCTCCACCAGCGTGTAGGGCAGAGTGGAAATAGAGCCTGCTCCCATCGCAATCAAGACATCGCCATCTTTTAAAATTTCACTTAGCTTTTCAGGCATCTCGCCAATATTGGCTGCAAATACCACAGCAGCAGAATCGAGTGCAGCCTTTGAGTTCTGATCTTCAGCAAGTGCTGCCTTCATAAGACTCTTACCATCAGCACCAGGAATTTTTGCCTCACCTGCTGGATATACTTCAGTCAATACCAAAGCATCAAAATTTCTCAGCACTTGTACAAACTCCCCAAAACAATCACGCGTTCTTGTGAATCGATGTGGCTGGAATGCCAGTACTAAGCGACGGCTTGGAAATGCCCCTCTTGCAGCGGCTAAGGTAGCTGCCATCTCGACAGGATGATGACCATAGTCATCAATTAATGTAAAGCTACCGCCAGCGAGCAGGGCAATATCGCCATGGCGCTGGAAGCGCCGACCTACCCCACCAAACTGAGATAGAGCCTTGGTAATAGCTTCATCACTCACGCCTAATTCAGTCGCAATCCCAATTGCAGCTAAAGCATTTTGAACATTATGTAAGCCCGGTAAATTTAAAGTGACATTGAGTGGGCCTGGCTTATTACCATGTCGACGCACCGTCCGTCGCTCTACTGTGAAATGCATTTTCGTTCCATCGGCACGAATATTACTGGCACGAATATCTGCATCATCTGATAGTCCATAACGCAATATTGGCTGTGAAACAAAGGGGATAATATCGCGGACATTCGCATCATCAATACACAGCACCGCCACTCCATAAAAAGGCATACGCTGAATAAATTGCACAAATGCCTGCTTCAATCTGGCCATATCGTGCTGATAGGTATCCATATGATCAGCATCAATATTGGTGACCACTTCCATCGCTGGAAATAACTGCAAAAATGATGCATCTGATTCATCCGCCTCTACAACAATGAAATCACCTTGCCCCAAGCGTGCATTAGCACCAGCAGAATTTAATTTGCCGCCAATGACAAAGGTTGGATCTAAACCGCCTTCAGCCAATACTGACGCAACCAAACTAGTCGTTGTGGTCTTTCCATGCGTTCCTGCAATTGCAATTCCTTGCTTTAAACGCATCAACTCGCCCAGCATTACTGCGCGCTGAATGACCGGAATTTTTGCTGCTCGAGCTGCCAATACTTCTGGATTATTACCAGCTACAGCGGTTGATATCACAACAGCTTCTGCTGTTCCAATATTTCTTGGGTCATGCCCAATATGAATAACAGCACCTAATTCACCAAGATGCTTGGTGGTAGCACTTTCAGCTAAATCTGATCCAGAGACTTGGTAGCCCAAATTCAA
>JABMMT010000279.1 GCA_013205155.1 Betaproteobacteria bacterium
ATTCTGGGTTTTGGCGGGTTTGTGCCTGAGCCAATGCCGTTGCTTTTGAGGCCACTTCAACTTGCGCAATTAAATCCTGAATGACTGGGTGAGATTGATCTAGATCGACAAAGTTCTTAGGTAGCAAGGGCAATACTTCTGCGTATTGCTTTGCTGGTTTAAGTAAATCTGACGTAATGTCACGTCCAATGACAGATCGTAAATTTTGCTTAGCTAGAATTAAGTTAGCTTGGCTTTCTGCTAATGTGGCTTCTGAATTTGCCACTGCACTTTCTGCCTGCATCAAATCAGCCTTTGAGAGGTCGCCTGCCTTGAAGCGCTTCTGGACATCCTGGCTTAGAGCCTTTGCATTTTGAAGACGATTTTCTGCTAACTCACCATTAATCTTGGCAAGCTCAAACTCCCAAAAAAGGGATCTGATTCGTGCTGCTAAACGCAACTGAATACTTGCCTGCTGTTTGATCAATCGCTGCAATTCGGCATCAGACAGCGCCATCGCGCTTGAACGCTCACCAATTAGCCACAAAGGAATCGCAAATCCGACAATGTATTCTCCTGTGCCGCCAGATCCAAAGTTTGAATTTGTGCCGGAGCGCTCCGCTTTGCCAGCAACTTCTAAGGTTAGCGGTTTAGGTAAGAGGCTTTGCGTGACGCGTTCACGTGCTTGCAGCGACTCTAGCCGCGTGCTGTATGCACGTGCTTCGGGTTGGCGCTGCCATGACTCGTCAAAGAGTACTTTTAAAGATGCGGTTGTAACAGAGCCCTTATTAGCCTCTTTAGAAAGCGCGGCTAATGGCAACAATCCTGCTATGGCAAGTAAGCAGCAAGAGGCATATCTACAACTATGGTTTCGCAAAAGATCCATGTTCTAAAACCTTCAGTCTTTGTGTCAAACAGCACACTAGTGAACTAAACCAACGAAGTAACTCGTTGAAATTAGATTTCAAATAAAAACGAGGGTATTAGAGCCACTTAGGCCGGTAGGGGGCCTCAGGGGATACAAGCGTCAAAAAGGAATGATTGAAAGAAGTGTAGGAATATGACTGTTGATGGTCAAGCCAGGTATAGTCGTTTTGAACTACTGTTGATGAGTGGGCGTGGCATGCATCGCAATGCGCTGAATGCTGGTCGCCATTGGTGCTACCTACTTCATACTCAATAAAGTCATGATCGTGATTGTGAGAACACGAAACGCAATCTTTATTATGAGAATCTACATGGACAAAATGAGTATTCTGAACTTCAGTATGGCTATAACAGGTAATGTTTGCCCAAGCCAAATGCATAGGCACAATCAAAGCAATCAGAAATATAGTAAAACGTTTCATAATTAATATCTTAGCATGTTAAAGAAAATTGTTTATGAGGCTTCATTAATTCGCCCCATAAAGAGGTGCTCGATAAATGTCGGCATTCTTGAAAACCTATTGCATGGTGAATGACACAGCGCCATTTTTATTCTGTAAGTCTATGAATTATATAGATTTTCTAGCAGCCACGAATTCTTCTAAGGTGTAGGTCGCACGTTTGAATCGTGCTGGGCAGACCAAAGGCCAGACTGGTCGATGAGATCTGGTTAAAAAACGTAATTATATGGAGGTCGGTTATCAAAATCCTGACCAAGCTCATTCATCTTATTGAACTCCCAAGTAGGGAATTGATTGTCCTTTAAGTATCTTGGATTTTATCGGTGAACTCGACACTTTTTCTTTGATGCACCAATGCTGTGAATTTCTGTCATAAAAAGTCATTTAACAATGCTAGCATTTTCCTAATATAAGACCATTTAACTTATCAGAAAAAAAGAAAGTAATGATTATGAAATTTAGGAAGCTGATTCAATTGGTCACCATATCCTTTGTTACTATCACCATATTTGCCTGTAGTAATGCGCCAAAAATGATGACGCAACCGATGCCTCAATCCGGATTCTTGCCAAATTATTCTTTGCTGCAAACTGTCCCCAATACACCTGACGGAACGCGTGTATGGCGCTATCGCAATGAAGCGGTTAATCCTAGTGCCTATAGAGCTGTCCTACTGGATCCTATCTTTTTAAACCAAACACCTACTCAAAATATTACTGCCGAGAGCTTGATTCAGGCCAAGATTACTTTGCAAGATTCTATGGTTCAAGCAGTAATATCTAAAGGTAATATGCAGATTGTTACTAAGCCAGGCCCTGGCGTAGTGCGTATCTCAGTTGGAATTACTGGCGCTGAAGCCTCTGCCAATAGCTTACAGCCTTGGAATTTCACACCAATTGGCTTAGCTGCTAATGCTGCTGCTTATGCTGCTGGCGTTAATGCAAAGACTCCAGCTTTGGTTATTGAGAACAAAATTACCGATAGTCAAAGCAATCAATTACTTGGTGAGGGCTTGATTATTGTTGAAGGTGAGTCCTTCCGGACAGCATCGGCTTCAGTTGACTCTTTCGTTGAAATGGCTAAGAAGGCCGTTGCTGCTTCCTTAAAACTTTCCACTCAACAATAGAGTGCAGACAGCATCCTCCAAAGTCTTTTGTTGGCCCCCAGCTAACTCTGGCCTTAAATCCGATTTTCCGGGTAAACCGACAAAATATCTTTTAGCACCAATGTTGTGAATTCCCATCATAAAAAGTTATTTAACAATGCTATTCTTTACCGATAATAACTTCATACATCTTGGTAAAGAAAAAGAAAATAACCTTATGAAATTAATAATTTATGAGCAATATTAAGCAAGTCACTGTTGGTAGTTATTTAGGACTCCGTTTAGTTCAGGCTGGATTGCGAGACTTCTTTACCGTACCAGGTGACTTCACGTTGGTCTTATTGGATCAGTTGTTGGCAACACCCGGTCTGCGCATGATTAGTTGCTGTAATGAGCTCAATGCTGGATATGCAGCTGATGGCTATGCTCGCACTTCAGGGTTCTCAGCAGCCGTGGTTACCTATACTGTTGGCGGCCTGAGCTTAATCAATGCTGTGGCAGGAGCTTATGGCGATGATTTATCTTTATTAGCTATTTCAGGTGGGCCCAATTCAAATGATGCTCGCGATCATCACAGAATTCATCATACGATCGGTGAATTAGATCTCTATCAAGCAGAGCGATGCTATGCCCCCGTTGTGGCAGCAGTATTTAATATTCGCCATTTGGAAGATGCGGCAAAAATGATCGATGAAGCGATTGTCACTTGCTTGACCAAGAAAAAGCCTGTTTACCTTGAGATTGCTTGCAATTTGACAGGGCTGAGTATTCCAGCGCCCACTCCCATGCAATTTCCGCTGCCTGCTTTTAAGAGTGATCCAAACGCATTGGCCGCCGCTGTGGATGCTGCTACAAAACGCATCAATGCTGCTGTTAAGCCGGCAGTAGTGGTAGGAGAAAAAATTAGACCCGCACAGTCAGCTGATGCGGTTTTAGGTTTGGTGAACGCAATGGCTTGCGCAATCGCTACGACTCCAGATGCTAAGGGCATTTTTCCAGAAGATCATCCCAATTTCTTGGGAACATATTGGTCTGAAGTCAGTAGCCCTAATTGTTCAGAAATCATTGAGTCAAGCGATTGTCAGCTATTAGTAGGGGTGCAGCAAACAGATTACACCACGACGGGATGGACTGCTCTATATAAGATGGAAAGTGCAATCAATATTGGGATTGATCAAGTCAGCATGCCTGAGGGTGTATTTTCTAAAGTGTATATGTCGGATTTTTTAGATGCTTTGGCAAGTAAGGTATCTAAAAAAGAGGCTTCAATGCAAGAGTTCCGGCGCTACAAAGAGCCAATTGCCCCGGTGCCTGTTGCAGTTACAACTGATGTATTGAATCTGAGGGAATTAAGAAGGCAAATTCAGGGAATGATTAACTCAGAGACGAGCTTACTAGTGGACACAGGCGATTCTTGGTTCAATGGCCAGGATATGCATTTGCCAAAGGGTGCAAGCTACCACGTACAAATGCAATATGGTTCTATTGGCTGGTCCGTTGGAGCAACCTTGGGCGTAGCCTTAGCAAGTAAGCCAGACACGAGAGTCATTGCTTTAATAGGTGACGGTTCTTTTCAGATGACTGCGCAAGAGCTGTCAACCATGATTCGTTATCAAGTCAATCCAATTATCTTTCTGATGAATAACGGTGGCTATACCATTGAGGTGGAGTTACACGACGGTCCTTATAACCAAATTAAAAACTGGGACTATGCAGGTCTAATCAACGTATTTAATGCAGGTGATGGAAAAGGCCTTGGGATTAAGGTCAAGACTGCCGGTGATTTATCTGTGGCAATCAGTCAAGCCATTGCGCATACTGGGGGCCCAGTATTAATTGAGTGTCCACTTGATCGCGATGATTGCTCTAAGCAGTTGGCTGAATGGGGCAGTCATGTAGCAAAAGCAAATGCCAGGGTGTAATTTCTTTAATTGAAAGGGTAATGAGTATGTCGGATTCAAATAAACAAGCTCCTAATGTCATCGGCACATGGGTGGGC
>JABMMT010000280.1 GCA_013205155.1 Betaproteobacteria bacterium
AGCGGTGATCACCATCGCCATTTCCTAGGAAGACGTAGCAGCCAGGTTTTTCTAGTAAAAAGAATGCAAAATCTTCAGCGCCCATTGTGGGGTCAATTGAAGTATCAACGTTTTGTGGGCCAACTACTTCACCCATCACCTCAGCAGCAAAAGCTACCTCTTTCTCATGGTTGATCAATGGTGGGTAACTTCGTTTAAAAACAATTTCTGCTTGACAATCAAATGCACTAGCAACGCCGTGAGAAATTTCTCGTAGACGTGCTTCAATGAGATCCAACACTTCTAAGGTAAAGGTTCTCACCGTGCCACCAATAAAGGCGCTATCAGGAATCACGTTACTGGTTTCGCCCGCATGAAATTGGGTAATCGATAAGACAGCTGCATCTACGGGGCGCTTATTGCGTGTAATGATGCTTTGTAGTGCCTGTACTACTTGTACTCCAGTCAGCAGAGGATCTGCACTGTTGTGAGGCAAGGCGGCATGACCACCTTTGCCTTTAATGGTGATTTCAAAAGCATTGCTAGAAGCCATCATCGGACCTGAGGTAACACCAAAATGGCCTTCTGCTAATCCGGGCCAGTTATGCAGACCAAATACGGCATCACATGGAAACTCTTTAAAAAGGCCATCCTGAATCATTTCCTTAGCACCAGCTCCACCTTCTTCGGCAGGCTGAAAAATAAAGATGATGCTACCTTTGAAGTCTCGATGGTTTGATAAATATTGAGCTGCTCCAAGAAGCATAGCCGTATGACCATCATGTCCACAGGCGTGCATCTTGCCTGGATTGCGAGAGGTATGCTCAAAGTTATTATGTTCTTGCAGAGGAAGGGCATCCATATCTGCGCGTAAGCCGATCATCTTGCCCGGGCCTAATTCACCATCTAGCCGACCCACAACGCCAGTTTTTCCCATCCCGCGATAGACCGAAATTCCCCAGCTTGACAGTGCTTCAGCCACTAGATCAGCAGTACGATTTTCTTCAAAACGCAACTCGGGATGAGCGTGAATATTGCGACGAATATCTTGAATGGATTTAGCTGAATTGATGATTTCTGGTAGTAAATGCATGCCTTCATCTTATCCGAAAGTTGATGGACACGTACCTTAAGCCCCTTCTAATGGGGGTTTTAGCAATTGGGCAAGCTTAGGTGCTGTGCAGCAAATTGCAAAGCTTCAATTGAGTAGGGGCTTTGATCTGATTTTTGTAATTCTATTGGTAAAGGAGGTATTGACCCTAGAAATGGAGCTTGTATTCTAGTTTGCAGAGTCTTAATATTTTCTTGCAAGAAAGCCATCTCAGATGAAAGGCTATTTGCAACCCAACCAGCTACTTTTAATTGCCGCGAGGTCATCGCTTCATAAGTTAGCAACGCATGATTAATGCAGCCTAATCGCATTCCAACAACCATGATGACCGGTAGTTTTAACTGTTGTACGAGATCACTAAGATTTTCTTTCTCGTTGAGCGGAATTAAAAATCCGCCAGCCCCTTCAACGATGATGCAATTTGTTTGGCTACTGACTTTTTCAAAGGCATCTAACATGATGCTGAGATCAAGACGTGTACCCAATTTTTTAGCTGCCAGATGAGGCGCTATTGGCATTTCAAAAACGTAGGGCGATAGAATCTCCTGGTCACAACCTAGGTTTGCCGCAATTCGTAGAGTTTCTATATCCTCATTCAGGATATTTCCCTGCTGGTCTTGATAGGTGCCGGCCGCCACTGGTTTAAAACCCAGCGCATTAATTCCTTGCTCGCGAAATTTTTGGATTAAAGCACCTGCTACTAGAGTTTTTCCAATCTCAGTATCAGTACCAGTAATAAAAAAACCAACAGGCTTACTCATGATGCTTGCGCTATCGTTTCTTGCTCAATCTGTTTGAGCTGAAGAATCAGCTGGCGTAAATCATCAAGACTGTGATTTGCAGAAAAGGTAATGCGTAAACGAGCACTTCCGTTAGGCACAGTAGGAGGACGTATTGCAGGAATCCAATATCCAGCATGATCTAAAAGCTTTGCAGCTAAAAGAGCATTTGCATTGCTGCCTAAGATGACTGGCTGTATTGGCGTACTTGAGAAACATTTTTGCCAGCTAGAAAAAATCATTTCCTTTTGCCAAACTTTAATTAATTGATTTAAATGAGTGCGTCGTTGTTGACCCTCTTCACTCTCAATCATTTCAAGACTAGTTAAGAGCGCATGGGCAATGGCAGGTGGGCTAGCGGTACTGTAAATGTAGGGACGACCTTTTTGAATCAGCCATTCGATAAAAGAATCATGTGCACAAATGAATGCTCCACTCACTCCAGCTGCTTTACCTAAAGTGCCGATATAGACAATTCGCTCAGAGACCAGGTTTTCTTGCTCCAAGATTCCATGACCTTGTTTACCTAATACTCCAAATCCATGAGCATCATCAACCAATAAAAGGGCATCGAATTCTTCTACAATCTGAAGTAATACTTTGACTGGTGCTAGATCACCATCCATACTAAAAACACCGTCAGTGACAATCAGTTTGAATGGTTTTTGATCGCTCTTGAATAACTCTCTGAGAGTATCAGGCTGCGTATGATCAAACAATGTCACAGATGCCTTGTTTTGCGCGCCGGCTAAACGAACACCATCGATCAAGGAAGCATGATTGAGTTCTGCTGAATAGATACTTGCCTGACCTGTTGGCGCGAGTCTTACAAGGCCAGTGATTGCTGTAAGGTTAGCAAGGTAACCAGTGCTAAAAAATAGTGCTCGAGCTTGGGGGATATGGCGACTTTGAAAAGAGGCTAATTTTTTTTCTAGTAATTCATGGGCAATACTGTGGCCACTGATGAGATGTGAGGCTCCGCTACCAACGCCATAACGTTTTACTCCTTCGGTAAGAGCTTCTATGAGTGCAGTATGATTGGCTAATCCAAGATAGTCATTGCTACAAAATGCTTTGAGTTCACGGTTATCTACGCTTGATGTTGTATCACACGCCAAATGATTGGTGCGCAACTTACGCTTTAATAATTGCAAATCGAGTTCGGCAATTTGGGTTTCAGCCATACTCAAAGCATTAAATGATTTTGTCATGACAACGTCTTGTCTAAAGCGCGTGCTACGGCTTTGCCCATCTGTGATGTCTCTTCAGTAGACAAAATATAGGGCGGCATCACATAGACAGTATTGCCAATTGGTCGAATCAGCAAACCCTCATTAATGCATTGAGAAAACATTTCGCGCGGGAAAGTGGCGAGGTTTTTAATGCAGTCTTGTTTAATGTCAAATGCCAAAATCATGCCTTGCTGACGCCAATATTCAATTCTTGAATCTGATTTTGCCCAAGCAAAAGCATTAGCTAAATCTTGCGCACGTAATATATTTTTTTGTAATACGTTTTCACTTTCAAATATTTCCAAACAAGTAAGAGCAGCAGTACACGCAAGTGGGTTACCTGTGTATGAGTGGGAGTGCAAGAATCCCTGCTGAGTTTGATCGCTATAAAAAGTTTGATAGATGCTCTTTGTTGTTAAGCATAAAGAGAGTGGAAGATAGCCGCCACTAATCCCTTTAGAAAGGGTTAAGAAATCCGGCCAGATTTGTGCTTGCTCACAGGCAAAAAAAGTACCACTTCGACCGCATCCCACAGCAATTTCATCTGCAATTAAATGGATCTCATAACGATCGCACAAGGCTCTCACTAGCCGAAGATATTCGGGTGAATACATGGCCATTTGCCCAGCACATTGCACAAGTGGTTCAATGATGATAGCTGCAATATGCTGATGCCCTTTTTTGAAAAGCTCCTCAAGCTCTTGTGCTGCATATCTTGCAACATCATCTGCACTTTCTCCAGATTTTGCTTTGCGTGAGTCTGGAGAGGGAGCTGTAAATACCTCTTGTAACAGCGAGCCATACGCTTTACGAAAAATGGCAACATCAGTTACCGCCAGTGCACCTAGAGTTTCCCCATGGTATCCATTCTCAAGGCAAACAAATTTTTTCTTTTGAGGCTTAGCTTGAAGTTGCCAGTAGTGGTGACTCATCTTGAGCGCAATTTCTACCGCAGAGGCACCATCAGAGGCATAAAAAACGTGACCTAAATTTCCATTGGTAAGGGCAGATAATTTTTCTGATAATTCGACTACTGGAGCGTGTGTAAAACCTGCGAGCATGACGTGTTCAATTTTTTCTAATTGATTGGTAATCGCTTGGTTAATCTGTGGATTGGCGTGACCGAATAAATTTGTCCACCAGGAGCTGATGCAATCGAGCAAGGGATTGCCCTTTTCATCGTAAAGCCAGGCTCCCTTTCCTTTGCTGATTGCAATAAGGGGAAAAGATTCATGCTGCTTCATTTGGGTACAGGGATGCCAGACGGCAGCCAAACTGCGATCTACCAGGGATCTTTGATTTAGATCGGAAATAAGCTTCATGTTTGGTATTTGACCACTAGTTTTTCCTAAACTTGACCTGTATCTGTTATGTTTATGTCTTGTATCGATCTATTTTCTGGAATTTACCCATGCTGGACACTCAAACCGAAGAAAAACCCATCACCCTAATCAAGTCCCAGGCGGATTTGCGCAAAGAGGTTGACGCGTCTGGGTCATGGTCAGTTGCCCAGATAGAGGCTTTGTTTAATTTACCCTTTAATGCCTTAATGCTAAAGGCACAAGAAACTCATAAGACTTACTTTCCCGAGGGTGATGTGGAATTGGCCACCCTCTTGTCAATCAAGACAGGCGGCTGTCCTGAGGATTGCGCTTACTGCCCTCAAGCAGCTCGTTATGACACCGATGTCAAGGCTGAGAAGTTGATGGGTCTCGAAGAGGTTTTGGAGGCCGCTAAAGCCGCTAAAGCCGCCGGCTCAAACCGTTTTTGCATGGGTGCAGCCTGGCGCGAACCGAAGGATCGTGATATTGAGAAAGTGGCGGCGATGATCAAAGGGGTAAAGGCTTTAGGGCTGGAGACCTGCGCTACTCTTGGCATGCTAGAAGCTGATCAAGCCCAGGCTTTGCAAGAGGCAGGACTAGATTTTTATAACCACAATCTAGATACCAGCGAAGATTTTTACCGCTCTGTGATTTCCACGCGTGGCTATCAAGATCGTTTAGATACGATTTCACATGTTCGTGCAGCCGGTATGTCCGTATGCTGCGGCGGGATAGTGGGTATGGGTGAATCTCGTGAACAACGCGCTGCATTCTTAGCTCGCTTGGCTAATTTAAGTCCTTACCCTGAGTCGGTACCCATTAATCACTTGGTACCCGTTGCTGGTACTCCTTTGGCCGATCAAAAGCCCTTGGACCCCTTCGAATTTGTTAGGACGATTGCTGTGGCTCGAATTACGATGCCACGGGCAAGGGTGCGTTTATCAGCCGGTCGTCAAGAGTTAGGAAGGGCGGTTCAAGCCATGTGCTTCCTAGCCGGTGCTAACTCTATTTTCTATGGTGAGCAACTACTCACTACCGGTAATCCCGAGGTAGAACAAGACCGTGCTCTCTTAGCTGAGCTTGGTTTAAAGACCAAACAAAGCTCAAAAGCTGAGGTTTTAATCTAATTCAATCAATATATGTCCCCAATAGATCACCTCATTATTGAGTTCGATAATGCACTCCGATGTGTTGCTGGCGGAGCGAATTCTCAGCGCCTCACTCCCGGATCTGAAGCCGCTTCAAAAACGGTTTTAGATGCTCAAGAACGCAAGCATGCTGCTGGATTAATGCGTGTGAATCATGTGGGTGAAGTTTGTGCTCAAGCACTTTATCAATCTCAAAAATTAGTGGCTCGAGATCCACAAATTAAGGAGATGTTAAATCATTCTGGACAAGAGGAAATGGATCATCTTGCATGGTGTGAAACACGTTTGCAAGAGCTAGGCTCTCATACTAGTTATCTTAATCCAATTTGGTATGCTGGATCCTTTGCGATCGGCTTGGCAGCTGGCTTAGCGGGTGATAAGTGGAGCTTAGGTTTTGTTGCAGAAACAGAAAAGCAAGTTGAGAATCACTTAGAGAGTCATCTCGAAAAACTGCCGCCAGAAGACCATCGTTCACGAGCGATTGTGGATCAAATGCGCATCGATGAAATTGAGCACGGACAGGCTGCTATTCGAAGCGGTGGAGCAGAGTTGCCGCAGCCCATTCAAAAGTTCATGCAAATGATCTCAAAGGTGATGACAACAACCGCATACAAAATTTAAATCTAGATTAATTTTTAGTTATCGTTATTAAATATACTGTTTTTAAATACAGTATATTTAGGTATTATCTAGCCTTAGAGCTAAGACCTATTCTTAAGTATATTTTCCAAGCCATTGTTTCAAGTAGCTATTTTATTATCACCATTTTATGAACATATCTCGCTAAGTGTTTGTAAACACTAGAGAAATTCCTTAAAAAATACCCAAAAACACTTGACCCTCTTATGACGATCCTCTAAAGTGGGAGGAAGTGTGAAAAAGTGGGGTAAATGGTGTTTCAAGGTGCGTCAGCTCTCAATTTAGATGCAAAAGGACGAATGTCGGTTCCGGCAAAGCATCGTGACGCCTTATTGGTACAGGGTGAGGGTCGAATTACGCTCACAAAGCACCCAGATGGCTGCCTTCTACTATTTCCAAGACCAGAGTGGGAGACTTTTAGATCTAGAGTTGCGCAATTGCCAATGGATGCACATTGGTGGCGCAGAATTTTTCTTGGTAATGCAGTAGATCTCGATCTGGATGGTGCTGGCCGTATTTTAGTGAGCCCAGAATTGCGTGTTTCTGCTGGTATTGAAAAAGGAGTCATCTTGCTCGGTATGGGCAGTCACTTGGAGTTGTGGGATGCAGCAACATACGCTGCAAAAGAACAGGCCGCGATTGCACAAGGCATGCCTGAAGCCCTCAAGCAATTTAATTTTTGATGACAGGGTGCCATGAACACAACTCATCGCCCAGTATTGCTGGCCGAGGCGGTGACGGCGCTAATCAGCAGCCCGCTCATTCAAGAGCCAGACCTAGCAAAAAATATTTTACTCATCGATGGCACCTTTGGGCGCGGTGGTCATACTCAGGCTTTGCTCAAGCAGCTACCCTCATCCGCTCGCATGATATCTTTCGACAAAGATTTGGATGCGATAGCAGTAGCACAACAGATCAACGATCCTCGCTTACAGATCGTGCACGACAGCTTTGCACAAATGGGTCAGTACGCCGAGCCAGAATCAGTCGATGGAATTTTGTTGGACTTGGGGATCAGCTCACCTCAAGTGGACGAGGCACATCGTGGATTTTCATTTCGCCGCGAAGGTCCTTTGGACATGCGCATGAATACAGAGCATGGATTAACCGCCGCACAGTGGTTAGAGCAAGTGCCTCAAGAGGAAATCACGCGCGTGATTAAGACTTACGGAGAGGAGCGTTTTGCTTTTCAAATTGCGAAGGCTATTGTTGCCAAGCGC
>JABMMT010000281.1 GCA_013205155.1 Betaproteobacteria bacterium
TCTATTGATTACTTTTACCTCATAGGAAACATTATGTTTGAAGCGTACAACGCCCATGTTGCTGAACGAGCAGCCCTTGGTATTCCAACCCTCCCATTAAGCAGGGATCAAACTGCTGAATTGGTAAAAATGTTAAAAAATCCACCAGCCGGTAAGGAGGCTGAGTTAATTGAATTAATTACTAATCGTGTGCCAGCAGGCGTTGATGAGGCGGCTAAAGTGAAAGCTGAGTTTTTAGACGCAGTTGCTAAGGGTATAGAAAAGTCACCCTTGATCTCAAAAATAAAAGCCACTGAACTACTTGGAACCATGCTGGGTGGCTACAACATCAAGCCACTGGTTGAGTTGCTGTCGGATGTTGAATGCGGTTCAGCAGCAGCAGAGGCGCTGAAGAAAACTCTCTTAATGTTTGACTACTTTAATGATGTTCAAGAGCTAACAGAAAAAGGGAATGCGAATGCAAAAGTAGTAATGAAGAGCTGGGCAGATGCTGAATGGTTTACAAGTCGCCCTGCAGTTCCAGAAAACATGAAACTCACCGTTTTCAAAGTTTCAGGCGAAACCAATACTGATGATCTTTCTCCAGCTCCAGATGCATGGAGCCGTCCAGATATTCCGCTGCATGCCACTATCATGCTCAAAAATCCGCGTCCTGGAATTGATCCCGACGAGTCTGGGGTTCGTGGCCCAATGAAACAGATTGCTGCTTTACAAACAAAGGGTAACCAAATTGCTTATGTAGGCGATGTTGTGGGTACAGGTTCTTCACGTAAATCAGCAACGAATTCAGTACTTTGGTGGACCGGACAAGATATCCCTTTTGTACCTAATAAACGTTTTGGTGGAGTATGTTTGGGCGGAAATATTGCTCCGATCTTCTTTAATACCATGGAAGACTCTGGCGCTTTGCCAATTGAGTTAGATGTATCTCAAATGAACATGGGTGATGAAATTGAATTACGTCCATACGAAGGCAAAGTATTTAAAAATGGACAAGAAATCACGAGTTTTGCTCTAAAGTCACCGGTGATTCTGGATGAAGTCCGTGCAGGCGGCCGCATTCCATTGATCGTCGGTCGAGGTTTAACAGCCAAAGCACGTGCAGCACTTGGTCTACCAGCCTCTACTGATTTTAGGGTGCCTATAAGCCCACCTGATAGCAGCAAAGGTTTCAGCTTGGCTCAAAAAATGGTTGGTCGTGCCTGTGGTTTGCCCGAGGGTCAAGGGGTTCGCCCTGGGACATATTGTGAGCCTCACATGACAACCGTTGGATCGCAAGATACAACAGGGCCAATGACTCGCGATGAGTTAAAGGACTTGGCTTGTTTAGGCTTCTCATCAGACCTTGTGATGCAATCTTTTTGCCATACCTCTGCGTATCCAAAACCAGTTGATATTCGTACGCAGCATGAGCTACCTCCATTCATGACCAATCGTGGCGGCGTTGCATTACGTCCAGGTGATGGCGTTATTCATAGTTGGTTAAATCGCTTGTTACTACCCGATACCTGTGGCACTGGTGGTGACAGCCATACTCGCTTTCCAATTGGCATCTCTTTTCCTGCGGGTTCTGGCTTGGTTGCATTCGCGGCCGCTACTGGCGTGATGCCCTTAGATATGCCTGAATCAGTATTGATTCGTTTCAAAGGAAAAATGCAGCCTGGCATTACTTTACGAGATCTCGTTAATGCCATTCCTTTGTATGCAATCAAAAAAGGATTGCTCACTGTTGCAAAACAAGGAAAAAAGAATATCTTCTCTGGTCGTATTCTTGAAATAGAGGGCTTACCAGATCTCAAGGTTGAGCAAGCATTTGAGTTATCAGATGCCTCAGCCGAACGTTCTGCTGGTGGTTGCACGGTTCATTTGAACAAAGAACCTATCATTGAGTATATGCAGTCCAACATCACTTTAATGAAATGGATGATTGCCAATGGCTATGAGGATAAGCGTACATTAGGTCGTCGTATCAAAGCCATGCAGGCATGGATTGCTAACCCTCAGTTACTCAAGGCTGATGAGAATGCAGACTATGCTGAAATCATCGAAATCAATATTGATGAGATCAAAGAACCAATCCTGGCATGCCCTAACGATCCAGATGATGTGAAAATATTGTCTGAAGTTGCTGGTGATAAGATTGACGAAGTCTTTATAGGCTCATGCATGACAAATATTGGCCACTTCCGCGCTGCTGGTCAAGTATTGCAAGGTAAGAAAGATATGCCGACCCGACTATGGGTCGCACCCCCAACCAAGATGGACGCCATGATCCTAATGGAAGAAGGTTATTACGGTATGTTAGGTGCAGCTGGTGCTCGTATGGAAAGTCCAGGTTGCTCACTCTGTATGGGTAACCAGGCGCAAATCCGCAAAGGCTCTACAGCGGTTTCGACATCTACACGTAACTTCCCCAACCGCTTAGGTATTGATACACGAGTGTATTTGGCTTCTGCTGAATTGGCTGCTGTAGCCGCCCTTTTAGGTCGCCTACCTACACCTGGTGAATACTTAGAACAAGTGAAGGCTCTCGATGCAAAGGCTAGCGATGTTTATAGATACATGAGCTTTGATAAAATCAAATCATTTAGCGACGTTGCTGACACTGTATCCGTTTAATACGCTTTATCTAAAAACCTAGTAATAGTTTGAAAAAAAGCGATCAATTGATCGCTTTTTTACTAGCTCGAATTCTTATATACAAAGCTTATTTTCCTGCCGTGCATTTTCACGACTAATACCTAAGACCCACTTATTAGTTGGCAGGCCAGTTTTATCTAAAATAACTTTGGCGCGCTTAGAAACATCTCTCCATTCCACCTCAAGCTTAGGGCCCTTAAAAGCGATGGCAACAACATTGCAATCATGGGACTCTGGAAATAATAAAACTCGATTATCAAAAGCCTCACAAATATTCTTAAGGTTGACATCAAAACTCTGATGACGGGAGAATAGATTTACTGTTATCACGCCTGGCTTTTCAAGGATGCTATAACAGCCTTTATAAAAATCTAGCGAACTTGCAGCAGGTCCGTCACAGATGGCGTCATAAAGATCTACCTGAACTACCTCAAACTGAGCTCTATTTTTACTGGCCCTCACAAATGCTTGAGCATCTACCTGGAGGGTTTCGAGCCTGCGATCATCATCAGGTGTAAAAAACATTGATCTTGCCGCTATGATTACTGCGGGGTTCAGTTCAACAACAGTAGTTTTGACCGCCGGGCAATAACGATGCTGAAATTTAGCTAGCGCACCGGTGCCCAGACCTAGCTGAGCAACCTTCATACCTGGCTTTGTTTCTAAAAATAATAGCCATGCCATCATTTGCTGGTTATATTCCAGGTAGATTTCATCGGGGTCACGAATTCGCATCGCCCCTTGAATTAATTCACTACCAAAATGAAGATAGCGTATACCCCCACTTTCTGAAAACGTTACTGGCTCCATTGCAAGCAAAATTATTTAGCCCAGTGACGTGCGTTTCTAAATAGGCGCAGCCAAGGACTAGCTCCATCTGGGGTATTCAGCCATTCAGGTGGGCACCAGCTCATTTGTACCATTCTAAATACTCTCTCAGGATGAGGCATCATGACCGTAAAACGACCGTCTGGAGTAGTTACACCAGTAAGGCCATCCGGAGAGCCATTGGGATTCATTGGGTAGACTTCAGTGAGATTGCCTTGGTGATCAACAAAACGTAAGGTAGCTAAGCCTTGCTTTTTTAACTTATCTAGGTTGCCTTGTTGGCTGAAATTTGCAAAGCCTTCGCCGTGTGCAATAGCAATTGGTAGTTGGCTTCCTTCCATGCCCTGGGTAAAGATGGATGGTGAGGCCAACACTTCTGTCATGACTAAACGAGCTTCATATTGTTCAGACTGATTGCGAGTGAACTTTGGCCAAGTTTGAGCACCAGGAATGATACCCGATAGATTACTCATCATTTGGCAGCCATTACATACACCTAATGCGAAGCTATCTTGACGATTGAAAAAACTGGAGAACTGGTCACGTAATTGCTGATTAAATAAAATAGTTTTAGCCCAACCTTCTCCAGCACCAAGAACGTCTCCGTAACTAAATCCACCGCAAGCAATCAGTCCGCGGAAGTTCTCTAACTTTACTTTGCCACTTAATAGATCAGACATATGCACATCAAAGCTATCAAAACCAGCCATATTCACCGCATAGGCCATTTCTACATGAGAGTTAACGCCTTGTTCCCTCAAAATGGCTACTTTAGGGCGAGCACCCGTTGAAATGAA
>JABMMT010000282.1 GCA_013205155.1 Betaproteobacteria bacterium
GCATAGAGTGGTCCCTCCTATGCCTAAAACTGTAAAGTATGTGTCCGGTATAAAACGTAAACTATGTCTCGGGTAGCACAGTAGCCTCGCTTCTGCGGGGCTTTTTTATTGCCTGAAATGACCATAAAAATAGCTCTTAAAGGCATGTTTTAGGGTCATTTATTGAGTGTGAGAGCAACCCTAAATCCACTAAAATAGTGAGATGTCAGTTAAGCTTGCCAAACAACAAACGCTTCGCCAATACAACGTTTCCAACGCAGTTGCGTCCGCTCGCATTGAAGGCATTGTTCCAACCGGGCAGCTAGAGCAAAACCTCGCTAACTATATTTCTGGCAAAAAAAACATTGCGCAATTTAGAAGAAACTAAGCAAAGTTATATTAAGAACTCAATCAAATGACGGCTAATTTAAATAAAAAAATTATCATTATTGCCGGACCTAATGGGGCCGGTAAGACTACCTTTGCTAAGAACTTCTTGCCGCAAGAGGCGCATACATTTCGCTTCATCAATGCTGATCTCATAGCTGCTGGCTTAGCGCCATTTAATCCTGAATCTGTTTCATTCAAAGCAGCTCGCTTGATGCTTAGTGTGTTAGATGAGCACACTAAGGCGGGTGAGAGTTTTGCCTTTGAAACCACTTTATCTGGCATACATTACCTGCAACGTATTCAAGAATGGGAAGATTTAGGTTATACGGTAAAGCTCTGGTTTATTGCACTAAGCTCACCTGAATTAGCCATTTCTCGTGTTGCAGAGCGGGTAGCACAGGGAGGGCACAATATTCCTGAAGAAGTCATTCGTAGACGCTACAAAGCGGGATTAGAAAACCTCTCGAAATATCAAAAAGCTGTAAAATCATGGGTACTACTTGATGGTGATTCAACAGAATTAGAGAAAATTGCTCAAGGCTAAATATGATTATCCCAACTCCAGATATCCGCAATTCGCAAGATCCTGATATATCAGGGTCCTACTTCGCTATTCAACGCGCTAGACAAGCAGCAATTGACTTGGCAATCCAAACCAATACTGCAATCGTAACTACGATTGATGGCAAGATTGTTCGGATCACAGCTGCTGAGCTAATTAAACAGCGCCAACTTATGGCCTAAATACCTTTGGTCGCGAGTTCGAATCTCGCCCGACCCACCAGCTCATAGTAGATAAAAGAAAATGTAGTCCTTTTTTACTTAGCTAGAATGGGACCCTGTAAATAATTACTCCTTTGGAAATGATATCTTTTTCTTAGTCAACTTTAAGTAGAGCCTGAACAGTGGAATAAAGAGAATGTCAGATAACCTACTCAACAACAGCTGCTGTTTGCTCATCCAAGCTATAGTCTGATAGTGAATTGCATAGGAGTTTTGGGTATTTTTACTTACTTTTAATATCCCATTCTCAAGATATGGGGCTAGTGGCTCAAATATATAGTGTGGCAAACACACTACCCCAGGCATTTTATAAAATTCATACTTTTCAATAATCCCCGAAAAGTACCTTGGTCCAGTTTGAGTTGCCTTGTATCGATTATTCTCATCGATTATTTTAGGCAATTGACGTACAAGCATATTCCATAAAGAATGGCCCTTGATGCCCCCCATGATTGCATTATTAAATTCAATTGTTCTACTGAGAATAACCTCAGCATTATTTTGTAATTCATCAATCGACTTCAAGCACTCAATATCCATATCTACATACCAACCACCGGAATGCTTAAGCAAGACATAACGAAATGCATCAGCCCTGTAAATGGGCTCAGGCCATGAGAGAAAACTTTTAAGCAATGTAGGTTCATGAGTCTCGATGAATTGATTCATTTTAGATTCATCCCAAAGAGTAAATTTCCATTCAGGATGATATTTACTCCAGGATTCACGCCAAAAGTGATATTTAACAGGAATATTAGACTCTCCCTGCCACCAAATTTGGTGGATATGCTTAGGTATAGACTCAGACATATATATTTAGATATTAAATTTAAACGTTGAAGTTATAATAAGAAAATTTTTAATTTTAGAGCCTATCTTTATTTTCACCTTATCACACTTACATTAAGTTAATAAATTCTTTTATAGTTTATGTCACTTGTCATTGATCAGATCAAAAAATCCTGTCAGTCTGTTTTTTCCCAAAAAGAGCTCATCGATATCGCTAAGAGCCAACCGGAAAAATTTGAGGGCGTAATCAATTCATTTGGGTTGTTGAATAATATTCATCGCGCCAAACGTTGTATTCAAGCAGAACCCCGATATGGAAGTCGTCTGGTACCGGAAAAGGTATTCATCATTGATAACTTTGATTTCAATAATAATCCAAATGGTACTGCCAATAATCTGTACATAACTGATAAAAAAGGGCGTCTTAAAAACAACTTATATGAGCCAGATACCGACTTAAAAATTAGCACTAGAAAAAGTAAGAATCCAAATCTCAAGGTCATCGGCTTTTTTGGCGGCTCAACGATCATGGGGGATGGAGCGCAATTACCTGAATTTTCGATTCCTGCTCTTGTAGAAAAAATCCTTAACTCAGAATATGGTATTGATTGTGTTTGCGTCAATTATGGAGTCCTTGGATGGACCATACAAGATAGCTTTAACCTACTTACGGCCGAAGCCTTAAAAGAAAAACTGGATACAGTTATTTTCTATTCTGGCTGGAATTGTATACGTGACTTTATCATTACTGAATCGCTAAAAAAAACCAATCCATTTGATGATAAATTTCGAATTGTAGACGGTAGTTCAAATCGCCAAATCGGATTTAATCATTACCTATATCATCGATTCAGCCCATTAAAAAATCTTAAACTTACTTTAACTACCTTTATAAATCTTCTAGCTTCATATGGCCTAAGGTGGATACCCATCCAGCCTTTGCAGGGATATCTCGCCCGCGCCATTCCAAAGTACTTTCCAGTGCAAGAAGATCTGACTGAGTACATTATTAAGTCTATTCAAAAAAATACAGTGACAGATTTATCTAATGAAGCAGTCAAGCACTACCGACATATCGATAAGATGGCAAAATTTTGTAGTCAAAATAATTCTAGCTCTTACTTATCGTATTTTCAGCCTCTACTTTATTTTGGAAAAAAGAAATTATCTCCTGAAGAAAAAGTAATTTTTGAGTTATTTAATCACCATTCAGAGTATTACCAAAAATTTTATTCCATAATTAAGGATCATCTTTCGGAGGATGAAATTGTTGATCTGACAGGTCTATTTGATAATCATTCGGAGCAACTCTATATTGATATGGGACATTTAAATAAAATGGGGAATTTTGTAGTTGCTGAAAAAATTGCTCGTGATCTATCTCAAATGTATAGGTCTTAAATAGATATTATTTTGGCTATATTAATGATATGCTTTAATCACATACAAGCCATTCGAGGAGGTACATGTGTTAATTAATCTTATTAGAAAAATATTCCCATTTTTAGCGCCCAAGAAGAAAAAGGATGCCCCAAAAAAAGATACCATTTATCCTCTTTGGTAAGGTTTTTTAGGCTTATCAAACCTCTCCATGTGTGTATCTTTCTAGTGCTGTATTGGTAGCAATATAACTCCACAAAATACGCATCTTAATCAGTTAAGCGTGCTCAAATAAATAGAAACAGCCTCTGCATCAGCATCGGACAGATTTTTCACCATATTCTGCATTAATATGCCGCGAGGACGAGCAAAGGTAATCGTTTTAGGAGCCCAGGTATTGCCACCGACTTGCATAAACCGTTTTTGATCAGGATGCTGCCAAACATTGAGTTGCTGAATTAGGTAATAAGCCTGCTGCCCAGCAATTCTCGGAAAGGTAGCTATACCCTCCCCCTTGGGGCCATGGCAAGAATTGCATTGAATAACACCTTGCTCCGGAATACCTTTTTCAAAGATTTCTTTGCCGCGGGCCAATTTAGGATCATCTGAATTTACCTTGCTTGCTTTAACAGGCGCCTGCCTAGAAAAATAATTCGCTAATTCTTGTATCTGCTTATCCGTTAATGGACCAGCCATACCCCACATGTACTGCACTCCATATTTATTACTCCTGGTTTGATCACGATAATCCTGTAACTGATTTACGATGTACTCCCTTTGTTGTCCCGCCAGATTAGGGACCATGGGTGATTGGGATTGCCCATTGACGCCATGACAAGCTGCGCACACTTGTACTGCGAGAACATTACCCGCAACCTCATAATCGCCTAGCGTTCTACTTCTTGTCGGATTTTCTAAGGTAGTCACAGGTGGAATGTTATTGAAATAGGTACACCCTGCGAGGATAGATACGGATAGAAGTAGGGTGAAGGAAATGACCCCAGATCTATTGATGGTGTTAGCAAAAGTGGTCATTACATTGCCACCCATAAATAGAGCCAACTTGCATTATTTGCACTGGCATTGGTTCCTAAGCCATTGTAATTAATTGTTCCACCGTTATATTTAGTGAAAGCAAAGTACTGATAAGTAAGTCGTATATTTTGTAAAGGCTGATACCAAATCGATGGAATCCATGCTGTAGAGTTAGGGTTTAAATTAGCGCCATTGACTGCATTGGTGCCGTAATATGCATCGGCAGTTCCTGTAATGCTCTGAAATCCTACTGCAGCTCCATAAGTTGCGTTATAGACATAACTGACCTTGGACATAAACGAATTTGTTTTATTGTTTGTATTACTATATAAAATTCCAGTTGGATCAGAAATATTTTCCTTGGTATAACGAAATTGCGCAGTCACCGTATGCGGATCTACTAAGTATTGATATTGGCCATCAACTGCTCTATCTTGATACTGCACTGTACCCGAGCCTAAGGCTGGTGAGTTGATGGCTCCGCAGCTAGGAACAGATCCTTTGTATGAACCGCTATTGGCAATCGTCGTACAGCTTGCATACTGATTAATATTCGCCCCCAAGACACCCACCATCCAGTTATGACCAGCATGTTCATCGCTTTGATAGGCAAACCGGAAATAGGGATTAAACCCCTGTAAATACGATGGTGCACTATTAGGATTGCTATTTGAAGCGGGATAAGTCATCCAAGAGAGTGCCCCTGCGCCACCAGATTGATAGAGATTGACTTCACCATAGAAATTTCGGTTCACATAGCCATAAATACCATATCCTGGGTTATGAACTGAATAGGCAGATAGCCTCGAGTTAAATGGCAATCCATAAGTGGAGTAATTTCTAGTGGATCCCATATAGGGATACATCCACATTGGAGAGGAGTTCCAAACATCGGTAGCGCCTGCATAGTTATTGAGCGATGCGCCCCAAATAAAATCTTTTATAGTATCGGTACTATCGCCAACATAGCGATCTGCATAACGCCAGTCTTGTATGTCTGCTGCAAACTGATTTTGATTGGGAATACTCCCGTTACCACTTACTTGCTCATTAAAAGCGTAATACCACTGGCTAAAAGCACCGAAGTTATCTGTGATCTTCCCTCCCACATTCAGAAAAAGATAATTGGATTCCAGCTTCCCACTCTGTTGTACTTGCCCCGTGCCATTATTTCCATTAGAGCTCGTAGCAGCTCCAGCAACATACTGCACGGATACAGGAATATCGGTACGCTTTCCAAGCGTGTAAGCAGTTAACTTAAAATAACGTCCGTAAGGTGTTAACTCTGGATACTGCCCCCCAGCATGACAAGAAACGCAATTTTGACCTGTCTGACGAGCAAATAGCGGCAATGCTTGTGCATAATTCAAGCTAATGCAATAAAGCAGGGCTCCTAGTAGGAGTGCAGTAAACGCTCTAAATTCTTTCATCATTCTTAATCTAACATTCAGTACATTAAAAAGTATGGAGATCACGTTCACATTTTGTTAGTAATCATAGATTAAAAGTCTAATATAACATTTTGGTTTAGAAGAGACTCTAGTGGGCAATTATATTGCGTTTCGCTGTTACTAGTATGTAAAAGGGGACAGTAAATATGTACACATAAGGCAGGTCAGGACTTAAGCCAAACCCTATGTGTAAACTAGGCTTAATAGCTGTAAAAACTTGTCTTTGTAAAGTGTTCCGTTTTTACGCTATTTTATGAGATGGCTGTGATGATTAAGTTTAGCGTTGACATAACAACTGCAACTATCCCTTGATCGCCAGTTCGAATCTCGCGCGACCCACAAAATTAAGCCCTTTATGCATATTCAGGGGCTTTTTCATTTAGGTGGGCAGATTAATCATTTTGTCACATTACTCCACCAAAATTTAAATACCAACTAAGTAAAAACATATCCATTATGAAAAATATCCCCGTGCTTCAGCGTCGCTCCTTCATCAAAACGATTGCGGGTGCCCCGCTACTGCCTCTTGGTGGAACTGGCATAGCAGCCTTATTTAGTTCCAATTCTTTACTAGCTGCTCAAGTTAACAGTCCGTTTAAATCTGCTGAATTTATCCCAATGGATGCGCCATCCTTAATGAATCCAGAAGCTATGGCAACGACTACCGTTGGATCCCTTTTAGAAATCACAACCCAAAATAATCTCAAGAAAACTTATAAGTTAGCTTACGAGCCATTTTTTATGACAGGCGATATGGTTCCCGATGGCAATGGAGGAAAAGTTTTGGCTGGCGGCTATGTTGATATTCACAACAGACCAATTATGGATACGTCAGTACTTGGAAAAGAAAGACAGTTCTTCTCCGATTGCCCAGATGGAATGTCTTTACTAAAACTGACTAAGTCGAATGTAAAGGGTGTATCAGGTAACACTGTTTTTGCAGTCGTTCAGTTTGAATACACTAATACCAATCAAGGTGGTGAAAAAATGTATGCACAGCTGCCCTCGCAAATTGCAGTACTGACATTAAATCAAAACCCCAAGAATGGAAAGCTTTCCTTAGTCAAATACTCACCAGTAAATAGCTCTAATGCTCAAGGACTGTGGATTACATGCGGCTCTAGCTTATCACCCTGGAATACTCACCTATCTAGTGAAGAATATGAACCAGACGCACCATTTGCACATGAAAATCGAAGGTTTAAGAGTTTTAGTAAAAATCTCTATGGCAATGAAACTAGTGCTAATCCCTATAACTATGGACATCTTCCTGAAGTCACCATTAATGCTGATGGTACCGGGACGCTAGTAAAGCATTACTGTCTAGGTAGAATTTCACATGAGTTAATTGAAGTGATGCCTGATAGAAGAACTGTATTAATGGGTGATGAC
>JABMMT010000026.1 GCA_013205155.1 Betaproteobacteria bacterium
TGAGCGAACTACTTTAGTTCGCGTACGCCACCAGCGTTTGAGAACTCAGGAATAAACCAATCTCCGTCGACTTGTATCACTCCACTAGGAACTTCACGAGTTTCTTGTGGAAGGTTTCTCAAAGCAATACCCATATACGAAATCCACATTGGTAGAGCAAGGCCACCACCAGTTTCGCGATCACCCAAGCTGGCAGGCTTATCAAAACCAATCCATGCCACGGCGGCTACCTTTGGGTTATAGCCGGCAAACCAGGCATCGTGAGACTCGTTAGTAGTTCCAGTTTTTCCTGCTATATCGTTACGCCCAAGTTTGACTCGAGCTGAAGCGGCCGTACCAGTCTTGGTAACTTCTTGCAGCATGCTATCCATCACGAAGGCAGTGCGCGCATCTAATACTCTGCTTGCATCCTCACGCTTTGCCTCAAATAAAACCGTGCCCTTAGAATCCATCATCGTGTCGATCAGAAATGGATCAACACGATACCCACCATTTGCAAAAACGCTATAAGCTGATGCCATTTGTAGTGGTGTCACCGAGCCAGCACCAAGCGCCATCGTTAAATATGGTGGATGCTTTTCTGGTTCAAACCCAAAACGCTGAATATATTCTTGCGAATAAGATGGTCCAATCGCACGGATGATTCGCACAGAAACTAAATTCTTTGATTTAGCTAAAGCATTGCGTAAACGCATCATGCCATCGTACTTGCCATCGTAGTTTTTGGGCTCCCATACTTGACTGCCAGTCTCCATACTGCCAATAGATAAAGGTGCATCATTGACAAGTGTGCTAGGAGAGAAGCCTTTTTCGATTGCGGCTGCATATATAAAGGGCTTGAATGATGATCCGGGTTGACGTAACGCCTGGGTGACATGATTAAACTGATTCCGACGGAAATCAAAGCCCCCAACCAAAGAAAGAATCGCGCCTGTTTCTGTATTCATAGAAACAAAGGCGGCTTCAACTTGAGGGAGTTGCGCCAACTTCCAAACTCCACCATCAGATAACAATCTTACAATCGCCCCAGGACGCAAACGCTTTTTAGGTTGTGCACTATCGGTAAGCGAAGCAGTAGCTAATTTCAAACCATCGCCTTTAATCGCAATGATATCCCCTGAGGCAGTCATCACCTGCATTTCTTTAGGCTTCAAATCGAGCACTACGCCCGATTGCAAGTCATCTAATTGAGGGTAAGCTAACAAAGCCTCATCAATGGCACGCTGACGTTTAACGGGGTCTTCTGGAAGGGTAATAAAACCCTCTGGCCCTCGATAGGCATGTCGCAAGTCGTATTCAAAAATTCCACGGCGGACTGCTCTATATGCAGCATCTTGGTCAGCTTTTAAAATAGTTGTGTAGACATCGATACCTTGTGAATAGATTGCCTCGCCATATTGCGTAAAGAGTAATTGCCTCACCATTTCTGCAGGAAAATCTGCTCGCACACTAAATTCATTTCCTAAGCCGCGAATGTTTAGCTCTTCAGCCATCGCTTTTTGATAGTCCTCTTGCGAGATATAGGACAAATCGCGCATACGCTGCAAAATATATTCTTGACGAATTTTGGCTCGACGGAAATTGCTTACTGGGTTATATGCTGAAGGCGCCTTGGGCAAGCCTGCCAACATAGCAGACTCAGCAATGGTGATATCTTTTAATTCTTTACCAAAATAAATTTGTGCAGCACTTGAGAATCCATAAGCTCTTTGACCCAAGAAAATTTGATTCATATAAATTTCTAGAATCTTATCTTTAGTCAACTGCGCTTCTATCTCCCAAGATAAAAGTACCTCGTAAATCTTACGACTAAAAGTCTTTTCATTACTTAAAAAGAAATTGCGTGCCACTTGCATGGTGATCGTGGACGCACCTTGCGAAAGGTTACCTCGCAAATTTGTCAAAGCCGCCCTCAAGATGCCTACGTAATCGACTCCGCCGTGAGAATAAAAACGATCGTCCTCAATAGCCAGAATCGCATTACGCATACTTTGCGGAATCTCATTTAGGGGGATCACTTTTCGACGCTCTTCGCCAAACTCACCAATCAAAACCTTGTCTGCCGTGTATATACGTAAGGGCGTCTTAGGGTTGTAATCCGTTAAGGCAGAAATTTTGGGTAAGTTTGGCTTAGCAATTAAGAATGCATAGCCCATCAAAAGTGCCACCACCAACGCAAAGACCACTCCAATAATGAGTAAGGCCTTTATCAATGGGTTTCTGGATGACTTCCGAGGCAAAGGAGCTTGACCCCCATATTGACCAGTCCGTCTGTCTAGCTGACGGAAATTTCGCTGATTGATCGGCGGCTTGTCTTTTGGGGGGAGAGCCATATGCTCAAATTATAGGGTGCTTAAGTAAATATCCTAAAAGCGATCAAACCCCATCTTTTTAATTGCTAAAACGTGGTGTTCTGATACCAAATTAAGCCTAGGCTGATATTTTTTTATGGCCAATGCTCAAAAAATATTGGTATGCCAGCAAGACATATCTCCTCCCAATCTTTTGATCATCTATTGAGTGAATTGGGGGATGACCCTGCTATTCCTGACCCCCATGGAATTCGCAAAACTACCCATCAAAAGAACATGGAATCCCAGACTCATGATCATTCAAATTCAAAGTCAATTTTCGAGGCCACAGCTCGCCTTGATTATTTTAAGCACGCCAAAACATTAACTGCTTTTATAGCGCTTGCAGGCCTTATAGGGGTCTTGTTATTTGGCGGATTAATTGCCTATGGCTCTATTAATCACCCTACCAGCGAAGATCTACAGGAATCGCAACATCAAATTAGCGCACTACAAAAAGAGCTCACTTTATTGCGCAAAGAACTAGATGAGGAAGTAGGTGATCTATATGAGGAGATAGAAATATTAGAAGTAAGTATTCACTCATTAAAAGAAATAAAGCCCAAAATACAGATGATTTCAAGGCCAGCCCCACATCCTGGTGAGCAAGAAATACGTGCTTGGCGCTACTTGGGTAGTAGCCAAATGGGTGGCATTCAGCAGGCCTTATTTCAGGATGGCAAATCCCATGTGCTATTCCAAAAAGGCGCCCTGGTACTGGGTGAATGGCGCCTGACTCAGATTGAAAAAGACCTGGCAACACTCAGCCACCCACTAGGTAAATCTATCGTACTGAAGCCGGTAAAAAGCGAATGATCCAAGCCCATAAAAAATTACTTTTTTTGATTCTATTGCTCGCCCTATTCGCGACTTTTTTAGCGCGCCCTGCCCATGGTAATGACGCTACACAAAATTTAGTGAATGTCCCTGTGAGTCTTCATTTTTCTGAGATTGAGGTTTCTGAGCTCTTGCAGGTCTTAGCCAAAATGGGTGATACCAACTTCTTGCTGAGCGAGTCCATCACAGGGAAGATAACGGTTCACTTAAACAACACCCCCTGGCAGACTGCCCTGCACTCCATTCTAGCTAGTAGGGGTCTGCGCCTAGTTCGAAATGGGGATATCTACTGGATTGGTCCTCATGCAGAGATTCAAGCCTTTCAAAAATTTCGGCGAGAAGACGCTGCTCTGCCATTTGGAGGCGACCACGTCAATAGTCCACGACAAATTTTGATTGAAGCTCGAATTGTTGAGGCTGATGAACGCTTTGCGCGTGAGCTAGGCGTTAAATTGGGAGCGCAAGCAAATACCATCGGTGGCAATCCTGAGCAAACTATCGCCAGTAGTTTAGATTTGGGGGTTGCTGGCCTCAGTGGCTTTAACCCAGCAAGCTTTGCGGCAACACTGGTTTCGAAAAATGCGCAGCGCTTACTTCAACTAGAGCTCTCAGCATTAGAAACAAAAGGTCAGGGGAAAATTTTGTCTAACCCCCGCATCATGACCGGAGATCAAGTAAAAGCGACTATTGAACAAGGCACAGAGCTTCCTTATCAAACCACTTCCCAGAATGGCAACAGACTTCAGTTCAGAAAGGCCAATCTACGCCTAGAGGTCCTCCCCAAAATTCATCCTGATGGAAAAATTTCAATGCTAGTTGGAATTAATAAAGACACTATTGGAATGAAAACAGAGCAGGGATACGCCATTGACACTAAAAGCTTAAGCTCAGAAGTAACCGTTGAAAATGGTGGTACAGCCATTATTGGCGGAATCTTTCAAACCACAGAGCGAGAAGACGAGGTCAAAATTCCTTTATTAGGCGATATTCCCTTTATTGGTCACTTATTTCGCCATAAATCCAAATTAAAAGATAAAACTGAGTTACTTGTCTTTCTAACACCTACCATTCTAGACAAACCCTAATAAAATCAGAGAGTGAACTCTTCAAGCAAAAATATTTTTCTCATTGGCCTTATGGGTGCGGGTAAATCGACCGTTGGAAAAGTATTAGCAAAAAAATTAGGGCGTCGTTTTTTAGATGCTGATCATGTCATTGAAGAAAGATGTGGAGTCAAGATACCGGTCATTTTCGAAATGGAAGGTGAAGAAGGCTTTCGAAAACGTGAAGCTCAAACTATTCGCGATATTACGGCGGAAGTAGACATCATCTTAGCAACTGGTGGTGGCGCAGTTCTTTTACCAGAAAACCGCAAAGCGCTCAGTGAGCGTGGCACAGTAATCTATCTTCATGCCAATCCCATTGAACTGTGGCATCGGACTAGGGGTGGCGATGGACGTCCCTTGCTGAAAAATGGTGACCCTAAAAAAATTCTAGAAGATTTATATACTATTCGCGATCCTTTTTACCGCGAAATCGCTGATCATGTGATTGAAACTGGCAAACCAAGTGTTAATCAACTGGTCAACACTCTAATCATGCAACTTGAACTTTCCCATTAAAGACTATGATGAAAACACTTGAAGTTGATCTTGGTAGCCGTAGTTATCCCATTTACATTGGCGCTAACTTAATTGATCAAACGGTCCTATTTAGCGCTTGCGAAAAAGCGACCTCGATCTATATTGTTACTAATACTACTGTTGCACCCTTATATGCAGAGCGTCTTACTAAAACCTTAGCCAGCTTTGGTAAGCCCGTTAGAACCATCGCATTACCAGATGGTGAATCATATAAGGACTGGAAAAACCTGCAGTTGATTTTTGATGATCTTCTCAAATTTAGAGCTGATCGCCAAACCATGCTGGTGGCCTTGGGTGGTGGCGTGATTGGAGACATGACGGGCTTTGCTGCTGCAAGTTTTATGCGAGGGGTACGTTTTATTCAAGTACCCACAACCTTGCTGGCGCAAGTCGACTCTTCAGTGGGCGGTAAGACCGGCATCAATCATCCCCTTGGTAAAAATATGATCGGCGCTTTTCATCAACCGGTAGCAGTAGTTGCCGATCTGAGCACCTTAAAAACCTTACCTGCCCGTGAGCTTTCAGCAGGCCTTGCGGAAGTAATTAAGCATGGCGCGATTGCAGATGCCGCATTTTTAGATTGGATTGAAGCAAATACAGCTGGCTTGCTGGCATGCGATACCGAGGCTATGGCGCATGCCGTACTGCGTTCATGTGAAATTAAATCTGCGGTTGTATCTGCTGACGAGAGGGAAGGTGGTATTCGTGCTACTCTCAATTTTGGTCATACCTTTGGTCATGCGATTGAAGCAGGTATGGGTTATGGCGAGTGGTTGCATGGTGAAGCGGTGGGTTGTGGCATGGTGATGGGCGCTGACTTATCTTGCCGACTAAATCACATTAGTAAAGCCGATCTTGACCGTTTAAGGAAAATGATCCAGTCCATGAACCTACCAACAGAAGCTCCTAAATTTGGCGCCGCCAGGTATATGGAACTCATGCAGGTAGATAAAAAAACAGAAGGCGGTCAAATTCGCTACGTGATTCTGGAGAAGATTGGTAAGGCCCAAATCAAGAGCGTGCCTGATGCTCAGGTGCTAGAAACTCTACAAGCTACTGGTGCTGCTTAACTAAATACTGTGGCTTAATTTTTCTTAAGTCCAAAGGTGATATCTTTACCCGCCTGAGCAGTAGCAAACTGGGATAAATCGCTTAATAGCTCGCGGCCTGTTTTGGTATCCAACCATAAAGGCTGATTCATGGAGCCCGCCCACCGATAGTGATAGCCTCCAGATTTGGCAGCAACCCAAATCTCATGCAGCGGTGGCTGTGTATTGATCACAATCACGCTTTTATCCCGAAAACGAATATTGATTACATTGCCCCCTTGACGCTCTAAATCTAGATCTAGATCGAGCTCTTCATCAGCTGCCTCTAGGGCCAATTCAATTAAGTGCAATAACTGGCTGCCCTGCTCATGAAATTGCTTGTCATCAATAGCTTCAATACTCAAATTATTTGGATTCATATCTGTATCCTGCATGCTATATTCAACCATTCGTTTTAGAGATATTCATGATAGCGATTATTAATAGAGTCCTTGGCATTAGCCTTCTAATATCCCTAATTGGGTGTGGGGTTAGGGGGCCTCTGATTTTGCCAATTATTCCACCGGTACCACCGGCGCCCACCGCACCCGAACCCAAAGGGATACTATATCCACCTCAGGCAAAAGAAGCCACTCAAACACCAACCAATAATGACAAGTAAAGCCATCCCGCTGCCTCAATTATCTGGATTTACAGAACGTAACGGTAACTGGTATGCCGAGGAAGTGCTTTTAGCAGATTTAGCAAATGAGTTCGGCACCCCACTCTATGTATACAGCAGAAAAGCATTCACTGATGCATATCAGGCATATGATCGCGCCTGTATCGATGCAAATGGAAAGCGTCGAGCTCGTGTTCATTACGCCATGAAAGCGAATAGTAATTTAGCGGTAATTGATTGCCTGAAAAAACTTGGCGCAGGTTTTGACTTAGTTAGTGGCGGTGAATTAGCGCGCGCACTGGCTATTGGCGCAGATCCTAAAAGTCTTGTATTTGCAGGGGTTGGTAAATCAGCTACAGAAATCGCTCAAGCCTTAGATGCTGGTGTGAAATGTATTAATGTGGAGTCTATTGCTGAGCTTCATCAAATTAATCGTGTGGCTAGCAAACTCAATTGCCGTGCGCCGATTTCCTTGCGCGTGAATCCCGATGTTGACGCACAAACGCA
>JABMMT010000283.1 GCA_013205155.1 Betaproteobacteria bacterium
CCTTTATCAGCTTGTTGTATGTGCTGTAGATAGAGTTTGCCGAAGCCACGCTCAAATTTTGGTGGCGGAGCTACCCATGCCGCCTTACGTTTGGACATTTCCGCATCAGAAATTAAGACATTTAATTTGCGAGCGGGTACATCTAACTCAATCAGGTCGCCATCTTGCACAAAAGCTAAAGGACCACCAATATACGATTCAGGGGTGACATGCAATACGCATGCACCATAACTCGTGCCGCTCATGCGGGCATCAGAAATCCGGACCATATCTCGTACGCCTTGCTCCAGCAGCTTTTTAGGGATTGGTAATTGTCCCCACTCGGGCATCCCAGGGGCGCCCTGGGGGCCTGCATTTTGGAGCACGATGACAGAGTTGGCATCAATCTCTAGATTAGGTAAATCGATCCGAGCTGATAAGTCTTCATAATTCTTGAAGACCACAGCTTTACCAGTGTGCTTTAGGAGATGACTTTCAGCGGCAGGCGGCTTAATGACTGCACCATCTGGGGCAAGATTACCTTTGAGAATCGCTAAGCCATCACTTTTGACCAGGGCGTTCTCTACAGAGCGAATCACATCATCATTAAATACTTCTGCATTAGCAATGAGTTCGCCAATAGTTTTTCCATCAACCGTTTTTTCCTTGAGATTCAGAAAACTACTGAGTTGCTTTAATAGGGCACGAAGACCGCCTGCATAGAAAAAATCTTCCATGAGATATTTACCAGATGGTCTTATATTGGCAAGAACGGGTATCTTACGAGCCAATTCATCAAAGCGCTCTAAGGTGAGGTTAAAGCCAGCACGTTTTGATAAAGCAATCAAATGAACGGCAGCATTAGTGGATCCTGATAAAGCTAAGGTAGTCATCACGGCATTATCAAAAGAGGCAGCAGTCAAAATATCGGAAGGCTTGAGATCCTCCCATGCCATTTCAACGATGCGACGACCAGTTTGAGTGGCCATCTGCGCATGCCTAGAGTCTGGTGCTGGTATAGAGGCATATCCAGATAAAGATAAGCCTAGAGCTTCTACTGTACTTGTCATTGTTGAGGCGGTACCCATGGTCATGCAGTGACCTGGTGAGCGTGCAATACCATTCTCAATTTCAGCCCAATCATCCTCAGTAATATTGCCTGCACGTAGCTCAGCCCAATATTTCCAGACATCACTACCGCTACCTAAAAACTGACCACGATAGTCGCCGCGCAACATTGGGCCTGCAGGCATAAATATGGTGGGTAGGTTCATGCTGATGGCACCCATCAACAGCGCAGGTGTAGTCTTATCACAGCCACCCATTAAAACGCAGGCATCAGCTGGATAAGAGCGCAATAATTCTTCTGTCTCCATTGCTAGTAGATTGCGATACAACATTGTCGTCGGTTTTTGAAATGGTTCAGATAGGCTGATTGCCGGCATTTCTACTGGGAAGCCACCGGCTTGCCAAATACCTCTTTTGACTTCTTCAGCACGTTGACGAAAATGGCTATGACAAGGGTTGATGTCACTCCAAGTATTAATGATGGCAATCACCGGTTTACCTGCATAGTCACTGCGGCTGTATCCCATTTGCGCAGTGCGTGAACGATGTCCAAAGCTACGCATATCTTTTACGCCATACCAACGATGGCTTCGGAGTTCTTCAGGTTTTTTACGCTTCGTGCTTGTCATTGAATGTACATTTATTAATTGGTTAATTGTCTAAGGTATTTTGTAGCATTGAAGATACCACTGATGATTTATTCGATTGATGCGCCAGATGCTTTGATAACAGATGCCCAGCGATCATTTTCAGCCTTTATAAATGCTGCAAATTCTGCAGAAGAGCGTTCTGTAATTGGAGTACCTGCTTTTTCTAGGCGCTCGCGTACATCAGGATTAGCTAGAGTTTTCTTGAGGGCGGCTTGTAATTTTTGTACGACCTCTTTAGGCATCCCTGGAGGGCCGACTATTCCTTGCCATCCTGAGGTTTCTAATTCAGCAAATCCTGACTCACGCATAGTGGGCACATTGGGTAAATCTTTATCCCGCGTAGGACTCGTAATCGCAATTGCTTTTAAGGTGCCTGATTGAACTTGA
The DNA here is from genome assembly GCA_013205155.1 of Betaproteobacteria bacterium. GTDB lineage: Bacteria > Pseudomonadota > Gammaproteobacteria > Burkholderiales > Burkholderiaceae > Polynucleobacter. Next base: position 2,085 of record JABMMT010000283.1, read on the forward strand.
GGAACTAGGATGTTAGTGATATCAATCAGAATATGGGTTTGACCAGAAACTAAATCAACAATGGCTGGCGCTGATCCTTTATAAGGCACGTGAGTGAGCTTAATACCGCCAAGTGTATTGAGTAGTTCACCGTTTAAATGGGTTATAGAGCCATTACCACCTGAGGCAAAATTTGCTTTATCAGGATTCTTTTTGGCCCATTGAATAAAGGACTTCAGTGAGTCAACCGGGAGATCTCGTGGAACCACTGCAAGAAAATAGGTAGAAATAATTTGACCAATTGGTGTGAAGTCTTTCAATGGATCATATGGTTTTTTGGCCATCATGTTAGGTGCTAAAACCATGGGACCAATATTCGCTACGGCCAGGGTATAGCCATCAGGTGCTGCGCGAGTTAACTCATTTAGCGCAATGACTCCAGC
>JABMMT010000027.1 GCA_013205155.1 Betaproteobacteria bacterium
CTAAGAGGTAGGGCCTATGTAAACCAATACTGACCATCAAAAGAAAATGCAGTTGTATTACCTTGAATCTTAGCAGCAGCAGCATACTTCTTGTTTTTGTTGAATAAATTAGCGATAACGATCTTTAACATGTAAGTCTCCCTAAGTAGATGTGGTCTAACCCACATGTTTAATTTAGATGAACCTTGTTGAGCTTTCTATCATTTTCTATAAAAAACGATTGTGCATGGCAATAAGCAGATCTAGGTTTCTCAAAGCTCCACCCCTACTTTGTTACATTAGCTAGATGAGTAAAAAAGGTCTAGGTGATGTGCAGTTCGCTGGGAAGGTGAAAACCCAGACCTTTAAGCAATTCCAGTTAGAGGGTCTTATAAAGGACGGCACGGTTATTCCAGCATCTAAGATAGCCGAAGCTAAAGAACAGGAACTTCAGCGTATTAGAGACTTTGAGGCAGCCGCTGAAGATGAAGAGCGCCATAGTAGAACAGCAAACCCACCGCCAAAAGATAAGATAGAGAATCAGCCACTCACTCGAGAAAGGTTTAATGAATAACTGGGTACTATAGTAGGTACTGAAGAGAAATTAAATAAGAAAAAACCCAGTAACTTATTGAATTAAATGAGTTTTTTATATAAATATTGGCGGAAGAGGTGTCTGCCATTCAGCTATTCCAACTCTACCCTAGCCTTGATCATAATCACCTTTAAAGCCATTATTTATATAGCTTTATTGATTTCACTTGCGTTAACCCCAGTCAAAGACTACCATAGGATTTCATTCTTTTTGGATAGTTTTTTGGATAGTTTTGGAGATTACGCTTATGCCTAAAATTGCTAAAGAATTAAGTGCTATTGAAGTAAAACGACTATCTGCTGCTGGTATGCACTCAGTTGGAAACCCAGCAGGGTTGTTGCTGCAAATTCAAAAACCAGTGCGCCCAGATTCAATACCTTCAAGGTCATGGATTCTAAGAGTTCGTGTTGCTGGCAGACGGGACCATTATGGTTTAGGTCCCTACCCCACTGTAGGCATTGCTGAGGCACGAGATAAAGCCAAGAAGATTATTGGTGACATTAGGCAAGGTAATGATCCAAAGGATAAAAAGAAAAAGGCAAAGAGCGCCTTAATTGCTGCTGCTGCTAAGAATAAGACATTTAAAGAATCAGCTGAGGCTTATATTGCCGCACATAGTGCTTCATATACTAACGATAAGCATAGAAAACAATGGGCAACCACCCTAGAAACCTACGCCTATCCCATTATTGGCAATATATTAGTTAACGACATCAGCATGAGAAATGTGCTGGATGTATTACAGCAGGATGTCAAAGACCCAATTACAAATAAGACACTGGGTAAGCTTTGGGAACTGAAGACTCCAACAGCTTCAAGACTTCAAGGAAGAATCAAAACTGTTCTAGATTTTGCTATAGTTAATGAGTACCGCTCAGGCACGAACCCAGCGCTCTGGTCAGGCTACCTAGATACACAGCTACCTACACCAGCGAAAATTAAAAAGGTAATACATCACCCAGCTATACCTTATCCAGAAGTAGGCGATTTTATGGTTCAACTGAGAAAAAATAAGAGTATCAGCGCCAAGGCTCTTCAGTTCTTAATACTGACCGCAGTCAGATCAGGATCAGTAAGAAATGCCGACTGGTCTGAAATAGACCTAGAAAACGAGTTGTGGGTCATCCCTGCTGCGCATACTAAAACAAAGCAGGAACATCGAGTACCGTTGTCTGAGCAAGCAATTACCCTGCTTGACTCATTACTAAAGCTGGCTGGTAATAGGAAGATATTTCCTAGTATTAAGGGAGGAGTTTTATCCGACATGGCTTTATCACAACTGATGCGTGGTATGAAAGAGCGTAAAGAATTTATTGGGGATGCAGTCCCTCATGGCTTTAGATCTACCTTTCGAGACTGGAGCGCAGAGCAAACGAGTTTCCCAGATGAAATTCGTAAAGCAGCTTCTGGTCATACGGTAGGTGATGCGGTTCAGAAAGCCTACCAACGAACTGATTTACTAGACAAACGCAGGCAACTGATGATTCAATGGGCTAACTTCTTAGATAAACCAAGTGCCAAGAAAAATAGTAACGTTACCTCGATACGCAAGAGCGCACAAAAATGAAGAAAAACTTCATGGAAGATCCAAGAATTTTAGAATTAATAGCCAAATATGAGTCCTTTGGTGTTGATCACACACATGAAACTGCTGATAAAGCTGCCGTTGATTTGATTAACGAAATAGCACTGATACATTATGGAATGGAATCAAGTCCCGACAAAGAAAAGCAGCACTTTCTAAGTTGGCTTAAAAAAAAGATGGGTAATTTAGATACCAACAACCCTAGATCGAATGATTCCGAAAAGGCAATAAGAAGGCTAGGACAAGCTAAATATGGAGAAGCATCCAGATATCTTGAAGATTTACTCAGTCTTAGAAAAGAAGATTTTTCAGAGGTTCAACGTATCAAGGCGTCTGGTAAGCGACCACTAAATTCATTGGATAAAAGAATTCTAGAAATACTATCAATCCAACCCGATATATCGGAGAAGGATTTAGTTAAAAAACTAAAATCTGAAATAGGGCAAGGAGTTATCGAAGATTGCGATGAAGATTCCTTCTCAGTACTAGACAAAAATAAAAAGAATGAATCAATAAGCGTATCCTTAGGCGGTATCAAAAATCGACTAAGCAGACTTAAAAAACAGCTAAAAAAATAATTTATCCCAGTAGCTGGCTATTGGGAAATACCTTGAAATGATCACTCCATTGCATATCAATGGAGGTCATCATGAATCAAAACGTTTCACCATTAACATCAAAACTACTGGCAAGTTCTAGCGTAGTGATCAGTCCACTATTAGCTAAAAATACAGCAATAACTCAATCGCACACAGCTAATCTGCTGATTGTTCTTGCGAATGGCTCTGGTGACGAGCTATTTACCAAGAATGATCTTCGTGTAATTGGTGCGCACCCATTCTCTGAGTCAACACGCAGACGCAAGATCAAGAGTGGTGATTACCCACCTCCGCTAATGCTCAGCGAGCAGATGGGCTTATGGACTCTTCGAAGTATCCGATTTTTCTTAATTGACCCTGCGACTTATAAAGTCCGCTCATCGCAA
>JABMMT010000284.1 GCA_013205155.1 Betaproteobacteria bacterium
ATGTTTAGCTCTTTAACTCATCAAGGGGCTCAAGCGGCGGTAATGGCGCTTACTGCGGGTGCAAGTGATTACGTTGGCAAACCGGTAAATGCCACCGGTGGAATAGATGATGCTTTTAAGGTATTAGAAACAGAGTTAATTCCTAAAATTATTGGCTTAGCGAAGCGCGTAAAAACGCGTAAAGCAAGAGAGGGCCAAGTCGCTGAGGCGCCGAAGCCCGCTTCAATTTCTGCTGTAAAAACTCCCATTGCAGCAAAGTCCATTGCCCCAGTTAAGGCGCCATCTTCGTTAGCTTCAAAAATTGGTAAAGTTACTTCAGGGGTTTTAGCGAAGCCTGCAGAGGCAGTCTGTATTGGAGTTTCTACCGGTGGCCCTGAGGCACTTATGCAAGTATTTGGCGCTTTCAATGCGCCGATTAGTGTGCCAATCTTTATCGTGCAGCACATGCCCGCAGATTTCACAGCATTGCTTGCAGCAAGATTGAGCTCTACAGGTGTGATGACGGTAAAAGAGGCTGAAGAAGGTGAGATTGCTGAGCCTGGAATGGTATACATTGCGCCAGGCGGCTTTCATATGACCATATCGCGGCCTGGTACTAAAACCATTATTCATTTAAATACCGAGCCTCCTGAGAATTCTTGTAGGCCAGCAGTTGATGTCTTGTTTAGAGCTGCGGCAGATGTCTATGGGAGTAGCTTATTAGCAGTCATGCTCACTGGCATGGGTTATGACGGGTTAAAGGGCACAGAAACTGTTAAAGAAAAGGGTGGCCAAGTAGTTGCTCAGGATGAGGCCACTAGTGTCATTTGGGGAATGCCTGGTGCGGTAGTGCAGGCAGGGTTAGCAGATAGTGTCTTGCCAATTGATAAGATCACCGACGAAATCATTTTTAGAACCCGCAAAGTTCCTGCAAGTCGCTAGCATGTCTAAAGATTATTTACCTCAGTTTTATCTTATGTTAGAACAGCAGGTAGGAATTGCTCTAGACGATACCAAGCAGTATTTACTGGAATCACGTTTGAAGTCACTAGCCACACAGAATAGGTATCCTGATGTTTATGCCTTAATTAAATATCTGATACAAAATCCTATTGGGGCAACGCATTGGCGGGCATTTGAGGCCCTAACTACAAATGAGACCTCTTTTTTTAGAGATAAGCATGTATTTGAGGCGCTAAAAAATAAAATCCTGCCAGAATTAATAGAGACGCGTAAAAAAGAGAAGGCCCTACGTATTTGGAGTTCTGCTTGCTCTGCAGGGCAAGAGGCTTATAGCTTAGCAATGTTGTTGCGAGAAGAGTTTGGATATCTAAACGACTGGACTATTGATATTCAGGCAACGGATATCTCGGAGCCTATTTTAGAAAAAGCAAAGTCTGGAATCTATAGTTCCATGGAGGCCCATCGTGGTCTTGATGCACATTACTTACAAAAATACTTCACAGCTATCGAAAAAGGTGCTTATCAAGTGAAGCCCATCATTCGGCAAATGGTGAACTTTTCGCATCATAATTTAGTGGGCGATTGGCCCTATTACCCTAAATTTGATTTGATTATGCTTAGAAATGTATTGATTTATTTCAGGCAAGATATAAAAGACAAAGTGTTACTGAAAATACACCAACAATTAAATGGTAGTGATAGTGTTTTGATTTTAGGTGCTGCTGAATCAATTTATCTTAATAATTTATATAGCTTAGTACCTCTAGATAAGATTTCATTTTACAAACCTAATATTCCTATGAAGGTCTGATATGGAAAATCAAAACAATCCAACAGCTGTTGCAATTGATCCCGTATTTGCCGCATTTACTGTTCTTGTAGTGGATGACAGTAGAACCTTACGTAAGATATTGATTCGTGAACTGAATTCATTGGGCTTCCATAATATTCTGGAAGCTGCTGATGGTTTAGAGGCTATTGAGGTAGTGAAGTCAAAGCCTGTTGATCTGATGTTGTTAGATATGGAGATGCCTGAGCTTGATGGCTTGGGTGTTCTAGAGCATATTAAAGCAGATGAAACCTATAAAGCCTTGCCAATCATTGTCATTTCTGGTGCTGAACAGTTCGAAAAAACCATTAAGTGTATTGAGATTGGTGCGGAAGATTATTTACCGAAGCCATTTGATCCTATTTTATTACGCGCACGTATCTTTTCATCGCTTGAGAAAAAGCGTTTACGTGACTTAGATAAAAAGCACTTAGAAATGCTAAATCACGAAAAACAGTTATTGGAAATTGAGCAAATGAAAACTGAAAAGTTGATGCTCAATATTTTACCAAGGCCCATTGCAGATCGTTTGAAGCGCGGTGAGAAGAATATTTCTGGCAGCTATCCAGACGTCACAATTCTTTTTAGTGATTTAGTCGGTTTTACTAAGATGTCTTCCAAGACAACAGCGACAGAATTGGTCAAATTATTAAATGACTTATTTACCCGTTTCGATATTAGGGCAGAGGCCCTGGGGCTTGAAAAGATTAAGACAATTGGTGATGCCTATATGGCTGTGGGTGGCCTACCGATTCCTCGGCCTGATCATGCTGCTTTATGTGCAGAAATGGCCTTAGGCATGTTTGATGATCTAAAGAGCTTTAACCAAGAGAATAGTGCTGATTTGAATATGCGCATTGGAATGAACTCTGGGCCAGTAGTGGCAGGAGTCATTGGATTTACCAAGTTTTCCTATGATTTATGGGGTAACACCGTGAATACGGCTAGCCGTATGGAGTCCACCTCGCAGCATGGTCGTGTACAGGTTTCTCCAAGCACCTATGAGGCTTTGAAAGATACTTACGACTTTGAGGATGCTGGTCTAATGGAGTGTAAGGGGCTTGGCGAAATTCGCACCTATCTGCTCGTCGGTAAAAAAGCTTAGTGAAGTCAAAAAAGCTGCTTTATTATTGTTTGGTTGTTAATTGAGAGGCGCAAATATGTCTGAACAGATGAATACCCAAGATGTTAAGTCTGACGATTCTGGTTACTTTGAAGTCTTGATTGAAAAAATCATCTTTAGAAGTCGTTGGATTTTGGCAGGTTTCTACCTGCTTTTAGTTGCAACATTATTTTTAGTTGCAATTAAGTTTGTTAAAGAGTTCGCCCATTTCGCAATGATATTTTGGGATGCAACTGAAGCGGAGTTTGTTACAGGCGTATTAGAGATTGTTGATAAAACACTATTAGGTAATTTACTTATTTTAATAATCTTTTCTGGTTATGAAAATTTTGTCTCCGTCATTGGTGCAGCAAAAAATAGCACAGATCGTCCTAAGTGGATGGGCGGAGTTGATTTTGCTGGCTTGAAGTTAAAATTGATTGGCTCAATTGTTGCCCTATCAGGCATTAATCTCTTAGCAGCATTCTTGGAGATTTCAACTACTAATAAAGAAAATTTAGGCTGGATGGTCGGCATTCATTTGACCTTTGTAGTAACTGGCCTGATCTTTGCTCTTTCCGAAAGGTATATGCATCAAGAAAGGCATTAATATTGTTTATATTGAGCCAAAAATGGAGTGAACTATTGTTTCTGGGGTAGCTCCATTACCAATTTATAGGCTACAGAATATTTATAGATATTACTTACGTATTGCACAGTTTCACTACCAATGCGTTCTGCAGCGATGCGCTCAACATTATCGAACCAAATATTGGGATTTAGCCCACGTTTCTCTGCTTCGACACGTAATTGCTGAATTCTGCTTGGGCCAGCGTTATAGGCTGCAAAAGCAAATAGAACTTTATTTAAATCTGTCATAGGCTCTTTGCTGTAATACTGTTCTATCAGGTAACGGATATATTTAATACCTGCATTAATGTTGTTATCAACATTGTTAATATCACCAACTTTCAGTTCTTTACCTGTAGCAGGCATGATTTGCATAACACCGATTGCACCCACTTTACTTTTCTTATCTTGGTCCAATCGTGACTCCTGATAGCCCTGAGCAGTCATGAGTAACCAGTCAATACGGTATTGATCACTATATTTTTGAAATACTTTAGTCAAGGTGTGAAATTTCTTGAGGTCGGCAGGATTGGTTGCGTTTTTAACCCACTTGACTGATTTCAGGTAGGTTTGCAGTTTCTGATTTCCAAAGCTGCTACCAATCTTATTTTTTTCTGTAAAGGAATCAAGTGCTTTTTTGAGCTCTGGAGAATTTTTACGAAAACCAAAAGCAATTTCCCCGTCCTTATGTAGAACTAAATTCTCTTGTATTTGGATATTTTGGAAGATGCCCTTCCAAAATGTGGCTAAATATAAATCGCTTGCAGTAATCTGAACAAGATTTGCATTTGCCATTTCTAGTATATCTTCCGTTTCAAATGTACCGGGCGCATCTTTAAGAATGATGGGTGCTTTCTTTTGTTTCACTAGATCAGCACTTAAAATCTTCAGACTTTCTGCATAACTTGTACTAGGATTAACAAATACAACTTTGCCTGAAAGATCCTCGAGACTATTGAGCTTAGGCCCATTAGCAGATGTGACAATGACCTCTTTGACACCGCTCGCCAGAGGTATCGAGAAATCAATTAGCTTTTGGCGATCTGGGGTTACCGTCATGTCTGCTGCAATGATGTCACCCTTACCAGCTAATAGTTCGGGTATCAAGCGATCACGGGGCGTAGGTAGAAAGATAAACTGGATTTTTAAATGCTTTGTGGCATTTTGCTTATTAAGATCTTGTTCAAACGCTATCATCATGTCATACATAAGACCGCGCTGTTGCCCATCCTTATCCAAAAAGTAGAGGGTTTTGTTGTAGGGTAGCAAAACACGCACAATGCGTCTTTTAACCATGCTATCTAAATCACCTTTCCAAACAATTCTTTCGGATTGGATGGTGATGTGCTCGCTTTCTGGTGATGCTGCATTTAGTGGAGTTAAATGCAGCAATCCCAAAAGGAGTCCGCAGCTGATATTTTTAATAATGCTCAAATTGATTGTCATATTATCAAGCCAAATGCTATAAGTTTAACTAACTTTAATCAATTAGAAGCCTTCATTATCGATTGGGTAAATCGTAAATGATATTGATAGTCAGTACAAGTAGGGTCGTGTTGAAAACAAATGCGGTAAAGCCTTGAATCATCGCTAGGGCGCGTGTTCTGGAATGAGCAATATTTACGTCAGCAGTTTGGCATGTCATCCCAATAAGCATCGAAAAATATAAGAAATCAATATAGTTTGGATGGATGGTATCGGGAAAGATTAATGGTGGCTGCTTGGTTTTTTCGTAGTCTTGGTAGTAGATATGAGCATAGTGCAATGTAAATGCAGTATGGATTAAAAACCAAGAGCTAATATAGGTGAGCAACACTAGGCTGATCACTTTTGCAGTATCGGAGACCATGAGAGATTTCATATCGGTCATGATTATCACAATGAATACTAAACTAGTGATGGACCCTAAAAGAATAATCAAAAGAATGAAGATGGCACCATCATCTTCTTTTTCTGCGAGATGAGCAATATTTTCTTTGGTGGAAAAATACATCATCAGAAAAGTCGATAGAACATATAAACCGCTTGCAATAATCCAAGATATGGCTAGACGAACCATTATTGAAGGAGTCGACGAGAGTATAAAAAAAGAGGCTACCCCAATTAGGGTAATCAGCAAGAGGCGATGGCTAGCACTAATGTAATGCCAGTGTTGAGACCAATGGGTCGATTTCATCATTGCTTTAGTATGGCCTTAATTAGGTTAATGATCCAGGGAGAATATTTTGAGTAATAAAAAGTTAGACTGGAAAATAGTATTGGGTTTATTAATCATCATTAGCGCCTGTTTAGTCGCCTATAGCATTACTCAAGAGCCCGAAAAAAACGTCAGCTTGCCAAGTGCCTGGATTTATCAAGCCTAAAT
>JABMMT010000285.1 GCA_013205155.1 Betaproteobacteria bacterium
CCTTGTTGGTTTAACCAAGGTAACTGCTTTGGAAAATGCCCGCACGGGTATTACCTGTAATGCAATTTGTCCTGGCTGGGTGCTAACACCTTTAGTGCAAAAGCAGGTCGATGCTCGTGCAGAACGAGAGGGTATTTCTAATGACGATGCAAAGCAGGCGCTAGTTTCAGAGAAGCAACCCTCAGGAGAATTTGTAACTCCTGAGCAGCTAGGGGCTTTAGCCGTATTTCTTTGTGGCCAAGACGCCTCTGAGATTCGAGGCGTGGCTTGGAATATGGATGGTGGTTGGGCTGCGCAATAAGATCCTAGCTGGCATTCTTATTCAATGACAGCCGGGTAATTTACTCGGCTGTAATTTTTCTATCAGTAATAATTTTTCCCCAAGTGGTAGATTGACTTGCAATGTATTTAGCAAGGTCTTCACGGCTTCCTGGATTTGGAGCTAAGCCATATTCAGACAGTTGCTTGTTGATTACTTTGTCATTGAGTACTGCAACTAAGGCTTTATTCCACTTTTCTAAAATCACATCCGGTGTTTTGCCTGGGGCAACGAAGGCATACCAATTATCTGCATCAAAGCCAGGGAAACCTGATTCAGCGATAGTGGGAACATTAGGAAGGGTAGGAGCACGCTTTAATCCAGTGGTAGCAATAGCAATGAGTTTGCCATTTTTAATATAAGGATCGGCGGTGGCTAAGCCAGCATAGTAGGAAGAAATACGTCCACCAAGAAGATCTATCATTGCAGGACTGCCACCCTTGTAGGGAATGTGTACCGTATCAATATCGGCACGGACGTTTAATAACTCGCCCTGCAGATGTGAGGCAGAACCGCTACCAGTAGAGGCAAATGTAATCTTGCCTGGATTCTTTTTGGCCATTGCAATATATTCTTTGAAATTTTTCACACCCAATTCAGGAATCACAACCAGCGCATTGGGAAAGGTAACGCCCATAGTGAGTGGCGCTAAATCTTTTTGAGGATCATAAGGCAACTTCATGAGATTAGGTGCAATTGAAAGTGGACCAATTGAGCCAAATAAAATGACTGATCCATCTGTCGCGGCATTAGCAGTAAATGCATGTGCAATATTGCCGCCTGCCCCAGGTTTGTTATCCACAATGACATTTTGACCCAAGTCTTCACTAAGCTTTTTGGCAATCAGACGAGCAGCAGTATCTGCTGAGCCTCCAGGCGCAAATCCGACTACCAACGTGATGGTTTTCTTTGGTGGAAATTCTTGAGCATATGCTGTTGATGCAAGACTGAGGATCGCAAGAATGAGAGTGGTAAATACTTTATTCAGATGGATGAATTGCATGATGAAGTCTCGTGTGTATTCGTTTTAGGGTTGACGGGGAGCGATATGAAGATTACCTACTTTACCAGCCATTAATAACTGACTGGGTAAGGTACGACCAATTAAAGATTGCAGATCTTGGGAACATGTCAATAGTGTATCAATATCCATATGAGTGTCAAAACCCATTAGATCAAACATATGTACTAATTCTTCAGTACAAATGTTTCCTGTAGCCCCTGGGGCATAGGGACACCCGCCCAAGCCGCCTAGAGAAGAATCAAATCGATCAATACCGCTATTCACGGCTGACAGTGCATTGGCAATGCCCATACCCCTCGTATTGTGAAAATGTAGGGTCCACTGCAATCGAGGGTACTTATTTAGCACAGCTTGGCATACGGTTTGAACTTGTTCAGGGTTTGCCATGCCGGTGGTATCACAAATCGTAAAGCCTCTTACGCCTAACGCTGCAAAACGATCGACCCAATGCATTAGATCTGCGAGAGAGGTAATGCCGGTCATAGGGCAGCCAAAGCTCGTCGAAAGGGAAATATTGACCGGTATCTTTTGTTGGTGAGCTAATTCGATAACGGAGCTTAAGGCCTTAAAGGAGTCTTCGCGTCCCATCTTGAGGTTGGCCAGATTATGAGCTTCGCTGACTGACATCACTAAATTAAATTCATCAACACCCAAATGGACTGCACGCTCAGCACCTTTTAGGTTAGGAATAAGGACCGTATACTCCACACCAGGAAACCGATCGATTCCCCTCATGACTGCTTCTGCATCAGCCAACATGGGGATTGCTTTTGGGCTAGTGAAGGAGGTCACTTCAATTTTCGCGTAACCAGCCCGACTCAAGCGATTAATGAGAGCAATTTTATCTTTAGTTGCAACAAAATGACTTTCCGCCTGAAATCCGTCGCGCGTTACTACCTCTTGAAGATAAAGTCTTTTTGGGCTGCTAATGGTCAATAGCTTCGTCATTATTTTCCAATCCTATCAGGGTTTATTGCCCTAAGGGGATTAAGCACCTATCTTAAGTAAGAATTCCATTTTTGACTCGAATTCAACAAGATTAGTGGAATCGTTTATAGTTACATCGCATTCTTATATAAAGGAGATCCTCTCATGGCTTCAATTTTGACCTCATTAGGGCGCACAGTATTAGCAGGGTTTGTGCTCCTCGTTTTGATTATTCTGGCTTTTGGGAATAACTTTAGCTCTCCTGAATGGCCATTTATTTTCCGTTGGTTGCACGTGATGGTTGGTACGATGTGGATTGGCTTACTCTGGTACTTCAACTTTGTGCAAATTCCTTCCATGCCAAAAATTCCTGATGAGCAAAAACCTGCCATTAGTAAAGTAATTGCTCCAACAGCATTGTTTTGGTTTCGCTATGCAGCATTATTCACAGTAATAACGGGTTTGATTGTGGCTGGCTTGAGTGGTTACTTGCATCAAGCATTTACCTTGCAAGCGCCATTTCGCGCAATTGGTTTAGGAATGTGGATTGCTTTGATCATGGCCTTCAACGTTTGGTTCATCATTTGGCCAAATCAAAAACGTGCCCTAGGTATTGTGACCGTTGAAGCCGCTGTCAAGGCAAAGTCTGCGCGGGTTGCAATGTTGACATCTCGGTTGAATACTGTGCTTTCGATTCCTATGTTGTTCTTGATGAGCGCCCAATCACACAATACAACTTGGTTTGTAGTCGTTTCATAAACTAGATTTACAAACAGTACTTGCTGCAAAAGGCCCGCACAGCGGGCCTTTTTAATTTCATCCGTCAATGTCAAATCCATTTAACTGAGTAGAGGGGGTAACTCTTTTGTAAGCACTGCGCGCTGCGCTGTAGCACTTCCCATGAGGGCAAAGCCGAGTAATTTCCCATCTGCAGATTCAAAACGGGCTTCTAAACCACCATCAATGATTTTTGTTTTCCATTGCCCATTAGCATTTTTTGCGGGTGGCGAAACTATGGTGGGCATTGCAGGGGTCTTCACCATCACTGGCATTGCTGGATAACTGAGAGCTGTTCTTTGGCCAATTAGGCCCGGTGCTAAGGCTCTTGCAGCTTGCATGATAGGCATGACATAAGGGAGTACTAGACCATCAACTTCAGCACAATCCCCAAGTGAGTAAACATTTTTTGCACTTGTCTCTAATTCGCGATTGACGATGATCCCAATATTTGTTCGTATACCAGCAGATTTAGCTAATTCAAGCCTTGGTTTTAATCCTATTGCTGATAACACCGCATCACAGAGTAATGATGTGCCATTCGCAAGAGTGAGTCTCAGAACACTATCTTGATGATCTACGCTTTGCAAGGTAGTACTAAAGTGCCAGCTCACCCCAGCAGAGTGTAATTTGCTTGCCAACTCCTGAGATGCTTCTTGCGGTAATAAACGACCAAGAGCCTGTGGCGCCATGTCGATTACATCGACTTTAAAACCACCTAAGACAAGATCATTCGCAAACTCACAGCCAATGAGGCCAGCACCGAGAATTGCTACTCTCTTTTTTCCGTGAATTTGCTGACGAAATTTTTCGTAGTCTTCTAAATCATTGACAGTTAGCACTGCATTTGATGCACTCCCTTGGAGTGGAAGGTGTATTTGATCTGCCCCCAGCGCTAAGACTAATTTGCTATAGGGAATAACTCCCTGTTGGGTTTTGATCTCTTGCTGCTCTAGATTGATTGCATGCACCTCAGTTTGGCCTAGGATCGTAATTGATAATTGCGAGGCCATATCTACTGATGGCGTAGAGATCAATTGCTTCGCATCTTTCTTGTTTGCGAGGGCAGTAGAGAGCATTGGCTTGGAGTAAAAATAGCCAGGCTCCTTAGTGATCAGCGTAATCGGAATTTGTTTATCTAATTTGCGAATCTCTCGAATCACGGTATATCCCGCTAAGCCGCTCCCAATGATGGTGATACTTGCTTGCGTAGATTGAGTTTCTTGATTCAAGGTGAGGCTCCCTAATGAGGCACTGCAAATTTAGTGGCTTAGCTGATTTGAACCATCTCAAAGTCCGATTTTGAGACGCCACAGTCTGGGCATTCCCAACTGTCTGGAATATCAGGCCAGGCAGTACCTGGAGCAATTCCGTCCTCGGGTAAGCCTTTGACTTCCTCATAGATAAATCCACATACGATACATTGCCAAGTATTCATGATTTTTCCTTAATGATAGTTTGATTTTAAATTGAATTTGAGTCCGGCGGTTATTTAGTAAAATTGAGAAAAACTTGTTACAGTCATCGATTCCAATATATTTTTAAGTTAGTAGAAAGATTGCTTATGTCTGGCAAAGAACTGATGTTTTCCACCGTAAATCTAGGAGCAATTGAGCTTAAGAATCGCTTGGTGATGGCTCCGCTTACCAGGATGCGAGCCGTGGTAGGTCATGTGCCAAATCCACTGGCTAAAACATATTATGCGCAGCGTGCTAGCGCCGGCTTGATTATTTCTGAGGCTACTCAGATCTCAAACTTGGGAATGGGCTATCCTGGAACTCCCGGAATCTATACACCAGAGCAAACCGCTGCTTGGAAAGAAATTGTTACAGCGGTGCATGCCAAAAGTGGGCGCATCGTTTCTCAGTTATGGCATGTCGGGCGCATCTCACATTCATCTTTGCATCCAGAACATGGTGTACCTGAAGCGCCTTCCGCAATTACTCCTGCCGGACAAACGTATGGTGCTGATTGGCAATTACATGATTATGAAACACCTAAGGCTATGAGCATTCAGGATATCGCTCGACTAGTGACGGAATACCAAGCTGCAGCACAAAATGCCAAAGTGGCTGGATTTGATGGTGTCGAAATTCATGCTGCAAATGGTTATTTGCTAGACCAATTCTTACAAGACAAAACTAACCAACGCAGCGACCAATATGGGGGCTCTATTGAAAATCGATTACGTCTGCTAGGTGAGGTGATTGACGCTGTAACAACGGTATTTCCGAGCAACCGAATTGGCGTGAGGCTTTCCCCTTACGGAACTTTTAATGACATTGGCGATAGCGACCCCAAAGCGCTATTTACTGCAGTTATTCATCAATTAAATGGATGTAACTTAGCTTACATACACATGATTGAGCCACGTGCAACTGGCGCAGGCAGCGGCGATCAGATTAATGAAGATGCGCCCATCACTTCGGAGATGTTCAGAGTTGCTTATCAGGGTAAATTTATTACTGCTGGAGGCTATGACCAGGCAACTGGCGAGGAGGTGCTAGAAGATGGCTTAGCAGATGCAGTTGCCTATGGGCGCTTATTTATTTCTAATCCTGATTTGGTAGAACGTTTTTGGCAAAATGCGCCATTGAATCCCTGCAACCGCGCTACGTTTTATGGTGGCAATGAGCTTGGCTATACCGATTACCCAGCCTTAAAGTAAATTCCTCTTGAGGGAAATAGATAAGATCCTTGAATACTTTAGAGATCTTATTTTTTATCTTCCGGATCTTTTAGAAGATCGTAATGGTTTGCAACTAAAAGTAGGGCGATAGAGGCGCAGCCCATGGCAAAGAATTGCCATTGATGTAGTGTCGCAGTTCCAATCACCGTTATTAATATTGTCCAACCAATCGCCATCTTTGCTTTTTTACTAAGGGGTTTCATTTTTTAATATTCCTGTAAGGTCTTTCAAGTCCCATATATTGTTTCATGCAAATTCTAATATGTACTCAATGATTGAGCCGAACTTTCGCGCTCAGCTCATTTGCTGCGCCTCTCTTGTCTATTTGAGAGAGCCTTAAGGCTTCTGCCTCAAAATCAGCTTGTCCAGGATGAAATTCTTCATCATTTCGTAGGTCAATGACATATGTCCAGACCAGTTCGCGACCACGATTTTTAAAAATATCTACTACTCGTTTCATGTGTACCGCCTATAGGTTGATGCTTACTTGACGCTGTTAGGTTGATTGGAACTGCTCTTTGCCTTATTTAGATTGTCTTTTAAGGTGATTAAATTTTTTGGTTCAATACGAATAACGCCCCCTCTAGGACTATCAATATCTGCAATTAGGAAAAAAGAAACCGAAGTAACAAAAGGAAAGATCATAAATAACCCAATATTCTTTTTGAAGTTACGGGCACCAAAACCAACCAACAGATTAGCGCATATGGCAATAGAGGCCATTAACGCCCAAGCAGTATTAGGGATGCGATTCCACCATGCAGCCTGAACATAACCTTGAGAGTTTAAAACATCATTCATGCCAGATGCTACCAATGCCATCATGGGAGTTTGTTGTGCCCGCGCCGATGGAAGGATTTCATTCCATAAGGCATCTTGTAGTTCTTCAGTTCTTTGTTGAATTTTGACTACTGCTTCATAGGGTTGTTTGGAGTAGAACAAAATTCGCTGGTCTAAATAGTCTTTCAGAAGATCCTTGGTTTTGTTTGCTGCTGAAGTAGGCAAAAGATCAGATCTTAAATACTCAGTTCCAATGGCATTTGCCTCACTTTCCTCCAGGACTTCTCGCTGATCATGTCGATCAATCGCCATAGAAAAAGTAAAACCAATAATCAGCGCTAAAAGTGTGAGTGTCGCAGTTTGAATGACCCCTAAATCTTGTGATGTCTCACTATCCTGAGTTCGATAACGGCTAAGTACAGCATTGCCGAACCATACGGATACAGAGAACACTAAAAAAGATAGCCCAAAAAGAATAATGGGTTGATTAAGTAAATATTTAATTTAAAAGCTTCCCGGATACAAGATATCGCTGGTGACATTTTGAATATCGCGATGACCAACATGTGCCATCGTAATATCTAATTCATTACGAATGATTTCTAAGCATTTCGTGACACCAGGCCCACCCATAGCACCTAGGCCATACAGGAAAGGGCGGCCGATCATCGTGCCGCGGGCACCAAGCGCCCAAGCTTTCAGTACATCTTGACCGGAGCGAATGCCGCCATCCATCCATACTTCAATATCTTTCCCAACTGCATTCACAATTCCAGGAAGAGCTTGAATGCTCGAAACAGCACCATCTAGTTGACGGCCACCATGATTAGAAACAATTAAAGCATCAGCGCCAGTATTTGCTGCTAAGCGGGCATCTTCCTCATCCAGAATGCCTTTGATAATCAGTTTTCCGTCCCAAAGTTTTTTGATCCACTCTACGTCTGCCCAGCTCAAGCTTGGATCAAATTGCTCAGCTGTCCAGGAGGAAAGGGAAGACATGTCGCCAACCCCAGAAGCATGACCCACAATATTTCGGAATGTTTTGCGGGGGGTCATTGCCATACCCAAGCACCAGCGTGGTTTAGTTGCCATATCGATCATATTGGCGATAGTTAATTTTGGAGGTGCAGTTAAACCATTTTTCAAATCTTTATGGCGCTGACCTAAGATTTGTAGATCTAGCGTTAAGACAAGAGCAGAGCATTTTGCCGCCTTAGCTCGCTCAATCAGGCGCTCGATAAAACTACGATCCTTCATGACATATAGCTGAAACCAGAATGGCTTGGTTGTTCGCTCTGCCACATCTTCAATAGAGCAGATGCTCATTGTGGACAGGCAAAAAGGAACTCCAAATTGCTCTGCTGCTTGCGCGGCAAGAATCTCGCCGTCAGCATACTGCATACCAGTGAGACCTGTAGGGGCCAATGCGACTGGCATCAATACTTCTTGCCCCACCATTTTTGTTTTGGTGGTGCGATTATTCATATCTACAGCCACTCGCTGGCGGAATTTGATTTTTTGAAAATCAGACTCATTGGCCCGGTAGGTTGACTCA
>JABMMT010000286.1 GCA_013205155.1 Betaproteobacteria bacterium
AAGTAGAGAAGGGTGGTTACTTTATTATTCGTGCCGAGCAAGCAGTACACTATGTTTGCCATTTTGAATAAGTAGTCTTGCTTCACCAAAGTAAAACGCAGACCAAGGTCTGCGTTTTTTATTTGTCGATAGAGCATGTTTTTACTATTTCTTCGGTAAACCGCTAATCAAAGACCCGGGGCCAATGACTCTCTCGGAGAACCATTGTTTATTCATCTCTAGGGCATAACGCACTGCAGCTTTAGGGCAGTGGTTATTACTTGCCCCAGCTTGCATCTCCTCGATATTCACAATCTTGCCATCATCTGCGATGAAAGCAATCGAGAGAGGGATCTTGGTGTTAAACATCCAAAAGCAGTGCCCAGCCTTTTCTTCAAATATAAAGAGCATTCCAGAATTCGTTGGCATGCTGGTGCGATTCATTAAACCCACTTGTCTTCTTTCTGGGGTATCCGCTATTTCTGCTTGAATCCGATAGATGCCAGTTTTCAACTCAACTGTTGGCAATCCAGCATTCACTTGCGCAAAGGGTAGGCTTGAGCTGACCAAAAGGGCCAAAGGAAGGAGATGGCGAAAAATATTGATTGATGTGCGCATACGGTGCATTTTAGATGGGCAAATTACAAGCGAAAAAAAACCCAGGAACAAGTCCTGAGTTTCTCATAATGATCTAAGGGCTATTAAGCCGCTTGGATATTGGTAGCTTGCTTGCCTTTAGGGCCTTGGGTAATGTCAAACGTTACCTTTTGGTTTTCCTTAAGGGTTTTGAACCCAGGCATAGTAATTGCGCTGAAATGCGCGAACAACTCTTCTTCACCATCATCAGGTTTGATAAAGCCAAAACCTTTTGCATCATTGAACCACTTAACAATTCCGGTCGCCATGCGAACTCCATTACATAAACTTAAAACAACCGTGATGAGGGTAAATACTTTTTAATCAGTCTCGCTCCACAACACGCCTCAATAGGTCCTTAGTAAAGGCCTACCCCTCGATTGTTTGCCCTTTTTGGAGGGGTGTCAAGGATTTATATGAGATTTCCCCCTAGTAATTACCCCTTTTTTTATCGAAAAATGCCCCAATATGTAATAAATAGGGGTTTTTGCGGGGTTTCCGCAACAAGACCCTAGTCGGTAAAAGTTTTCACATCTGTGTTTAGAATGTTTCTAATGAGTCGCGCAATTAAAACCCCCAATACTGGAAATCCTGCAAATCCCTATATCGAGGATACGATCCTGCTCGAAAAGCAGGCAGAAAAAGTAAAAGTACCATCGTTGTATAAAGTATTGTTATTGAATGACGATTACACCCCAATGGAATTTGTAGTTATGGTGATTCAAGAGTATTTTAAAAAAGATTATGAAACTGCTACACGCATTATGTTGCAAGTACATTTAGCTGGTAAAGGCGTTTGCGGAGTATTTACCCGTGACGTTGCTGCCACCAAAGTACATCAAGTCGTTGAATTATCCCGTGAAGCGGGCCACCCACTACAGTGCACTATGGAGGAAGCATGATTGCCCAAGAATTAGAAGTGAGTTTGCACATGGCATTTGTTGACGCAAGAGCTTCACGTCACGAATTTATTACGGTGGAACATTTGTTGGCAGCGTTACTCGATAACGCTACTGCTGTTGAGGTACTTAAAGCTTGTGCGGTGAATATTGCAGAGCTACGCGCACAGCTGAAAAATTTCATCAATGACAATACTCCAGTCGTGCCAGGTACAGACGAAGTGGATACACAACCAACGCTGGGATTTCAGCGCGTCATTCAGCGCGCTATCATGCATGTGCAATCGACATCTAATGGAAAAAAAGAAGTCACTGGTGCCAATGTCCTGGTGGCAATATTTGGTGAGAAAGATTCTCATGCGGTTTACTTCTTGCAACAGCAGGGCGTGACTCGTTTAGATGTAGTGAACTTTATTAGCCATGGTGTGCGCAAAGATCAGGCAGAGCAGGTTAAGCCTGCTGACACAACACAAGAAGCGGAAGAGTCGGCTTCTTCAGGTAAGGAAAGTCCGCTAGATCAATATACTCAGAATCTAAACGTACTGGCTCGCCAAGGCAAGATTGATCCACTGATTGGTCGTGATAGCGAAGTCGAGCGCGTAATACAAGTTTTGTGTCGTCGTCGCAAAAATAATCCCCTCTTAGTCGGTGAGGCTGGTGTTGGTAAGACTGCAATTGCTGAAGGCCTAGCATGGCGCATTGTTAAAGGGGACGTTCCCGATATCCTGGCCAATGCCACTGTGTACTCGCTAGATATGGGTGCTCTCTTAGCGGGTACTAAATATCGTGGAGATTTTGAGCAGCGTCTCAAGAGTGTTTTGAAGTCTTTAAAAGACCATACGCATGGTGTTTTATTTATTGATGAAATCCATACTTTGATCGGCGCTGGCGCTGCCTCTGGCGGAACCTTGGATG
>JABMMT010000287.1 GCA_013205155.1 Betaproteobacteria bacterium
CGCTATCCAGGAGCAAGTGCAACATTAGTGCAGCAGCTAGTAGCCAGCAATATTGAAACCCAAGTCAATGGTGTTGATGGCATGCTTTATATGGAGTCTACTTCTGCTAATGATGGAGCTTATAGTCTAACGGTTACTTTTAAAGTAGGAACTGACCCCGACCTCGCTCAGGTGAATGTACAAAACCGGGTGGCGATAGCGATTCCTTCCTTACCACAAGCAGTTCAGAAGCAAGGGGTGACAACAAAAACCCAATCTACTGCGATTTTGCAATTCGTAACACTCACCTCGTCGAATCCAGATCATGATGGCTTATTTTTAAGTAATCTTGCTAATCTGAAATTACAACAGCGCTTAGCGCGAATACCGGGTGTCGCTGCAGCGAATGTGTTTGGTGTCGGTAACTACAGTATGCGGGTATGGCTTGATCCTGCTCAGCTGAAAATGCGTAATCTGTCGCCAAGTGATGTCATTAATATTATCAATAAACAAAACGTATTGCTGACTGGTGGTCAAATCGGTTCTCCCCCAACACCATTAGGGCAGGACTTTCAATTTACCCTTAATGTAACAAGTGCTATGACTACTCCTGAGCAGTTCGGGAGTATTGTTGTTAAAACAGGAGGTAAATCCGATATTACTTTCTTGCGCGACATTGCCCGAATTGAAATGGGAAGCCAGAACTATAGTCAGTTCTTCAAGATCAATGATCGTCCTGCTGGAGGTATAGCGATTTTCCAAATGCCGGGTGCAAATGCTTTGGCTGTCGCTGAGGCTGTTCGCGACGAAATGCAATCCATTTCTAAAACCCTTCCAAAAGAAGTGCAATGGTCAATCCCATTTGATACTACGATGTTCGTTAAAGCATCGATTCATGAGGTCTATAAGACTCTTTACGAAGCAGGCTTTCTGGTCTTGCTTGTCATTATGATTTTCTTACAAAACTGGCGCGCTACCCTGGTACCCGCTACTACAGTCCCAGTGACGATTATTGGTGCTTTTGCTGCCATGGCCGCTTTAGGATTCTCAATCAATTTAATTACTCTATTTGCGATTGTTTTATGTATTGGTATTGTGGTTGATGATGCGATTGTAGTAGTCGAGGCTGTTTCGAAGAAGATAGAGGAGGGTGAAGAACCCAAACAAGGTGCTATCGATGCAATGACCCAATTGATGGGACCTATTATCGGCATTACCTTAGTATTGATGGCAGTATTTATTCCAGCCTCATTTATTTCAGGTATTACCGGTCAAATGTATCGGCAGTTTGCTTTGGTCATTGCTGCTACTGCATTAATTAGTGGCATTAATGCGATCACACTGAAGCCTACTCAATCGGCGCAATATTTGAAGCCAACTGATCGTAGTAAAGTGAAGAATAAGTTCTATCAAAAATTTGATGAATATTTTTCTCGTCTGTCAACCTGGTATGAGCATAAAATTATCATACTGATGCAGAATCGAGCTAAGACCTGTTTAGTCGGTCTAGCAATCATCGCATTCTCCTTGATTGGTTTGATCTATATACCTACAGGTTTTATTCCTAATGAAGACCAAGGCTATTTAGTGGTCTCAACTACTCTGCCTGCAGCGGCTTCCTTGCAAAGAACAGAAGCAAGCATTAAGAAAGCAGTCGAGGTAATCCAGAAGATACCAGGCGTAGAGACTGTAGTAGTCATTGGGGGAATCAATCTACTGAATAACAGCAGCTCCCAATCTAATTCCGGTGGCTTATATGTAATTATGAAGAAGTGGGATGAGCGCAAAAAAGGTGAAAGTTTGCCTGAAATTTATGCCAATTTAAATGAAGGTTTAAAGCAGGTTCAAGAGCTCAAGTCTTTCGTATTACTCCCGCCAGCAATTCCTGGTTTAGGGCTCTCTGGTGGTTTTGAGATGAGACTCATGTTGACTGATGGAAGTAATAATTTCGAAAAATTAGATATTGCCGCTCAGAATTTCATTCAGGAGGCGCGTAAATATCCCGAGATTATGATGGTCCTTACGCCATTTCAAAATAACGTACCTCAACTCCAACTCAGCTTTAATGTCGCTCGAGCAGAGACCTTTGGAGTCGCTATTGGAGATGCTTATGATGTGTTGCAATCCTATGTGGGCTCAACTTACGTTAATCAATTTTTTAAATATGGCCAAACCTACCAGGTCTATGTTCAAGCAGAAGGAAAATATCGTAATACGGTAGATCAGATTAATCGCCTATACGTTCAAAATAAGAGTGGCAATATGGTTCCCTTGGGATCTTTTATTGATATTAAGGAGATTACTGGTCCTGCCTATGTCTCCCAATTCCAACTTTATCCCTCTGCATCTATCTTTGGTCAATCTCATGATGGGTATAGCTCAGGACAGGCTATCAAGCGCCTTGAAGAAGTGGCAGCCCAGGTCTTACCAGACGGTGTTTCTTATCAGTGGGCTGGGATGTCATATCAAGAAAAATTAGTTGGCAATACTGTGGTCTTGATTTTTGCCTTATCTATTTTGCTAGTCTACTTAGTGCTAGCTGCTCAATATGAAACTTGGGTCGCACCTTTATCGGTACTTACTGCGGTGCCCCTATCTTTATCTGGCACAGTGATAGCTTTATGGCTTACAGGGCTTCCCAATAATATTTATGTGCAAATTGGCTTAGTGTTGATGATCGCTCTGTCTTGTAAGAACTCTATCCTGATCGTTGAGGTAGCAATCGAATGTAGGCGTAAGGGAATGAGTTATGTTGATGCAGCCTTAGAAGCTTCTAAGCTGCGCTTTAGGCCAATTGTGATGACATCTATTGCTTTTATATTAGGCGTAATGCCTCTGATATTTTCAGGTGGTGCTGGAGCTGCAGCCAGAATTTCATTAGGCATTACCGTATTTAGTGGCATGATCGCATCTACCTGCTTAGCGGTTGCATTAGTACCTGTTTTTTATGTAGAGATTGAAGAATTCTTTGATCGTCGTGCAAAGAAATAAGGTTAATAGCTGATAGGGTTCATCTTATTGATGGTCTCAATCAAACTAGCTGGAATACAGATAGTAATAGCTTAGTGTGCCCTTAACTTATCGATCATCGCTAAATTGCTCGCTGAGTATTCCATAGACTTCTTCGAATGGCATTTTGGATACTTGTAGCAAGCCACTGTATTGACAAACGTTTAGGGCTAATGGTGTCATCACTGAAATAATCAGGGCTGTAGTAATGCCCATAGACAGACTCATTGCTCTTTTGGAGCTGGCAAGGTGGGTAGCAGCTACTGAAATTTGGAGTAAAAAAGCAAGCATCAACAACACTGCCCAGCGGAGATGTTCAACATGTTTCCAGCGATAAGATAGGCGTTTCGCTCTAGCTTCGTACCAAGCGTCTAAGGTCTTGGCAAGCTCTCTACCAGCTTGGGTGCCTTCAAGTACCGGGGCTATCGTTAATGAAATCTACGTATAGTAAAAGGGCAGTGCGCTCTTGGTTAATTGATTCTGTATGCGCATTAAAACTGCTAACGAGTGAAGCGCCCATGAATGCTGCTATCAGGGTAAACATGGTCGCTGCTGGACTGTAAAAAGTACCATGAATTCCGTTGAAACTTGAAAAGAAGCCTCTCAATCGGGGTGTGTAAACAATTAAGACAATGAACAACGCAATAGCAACATAGAGTCCAAATATACTCAGAAATATGTTTAAGTCAGAGGAGTAAAAAAGGGTATTTAAAAAAGACTTCAAATGCATGATGTTTTAGCAGTGAATAAATTGACAAAGGTAATGCTATCAGAAGAAATGTGTCCAATCTGATTTTTTATATAAATCAGCATCTGAAAATATAAACACCCCACAGAGCAAGATATATTTAAAAACCCAATATTCAATTTGAGCCCAATTTTAGTTTTGGCTCAATAAGTAGCTTTCAATCTTTATGAATTTTAAAATATGAACAGTAAAGTCAATGACTTTTAGGATGCTGTGATCCCCATACAATATATGGGGTTTTAGGGCCTAGAACAATATTCAAATGCGGACAAATATGAGGGTTTTATTGCGATTTTCTCATGTAGATTCTCGCCATGAATATCGCACTATCAACAAAACAATTAACCCTAATAATCTCGACTTTTATATCCATCGGACTAGTTGCTTGTGGTGGTGGAGGTGATGACTCTTCATCTTACTCAAGCCCAACCTTAAATTTAAATGCCGCTGAGAGATCCTATGTTACGGGGGGTTACTCGACAAATGCGGTCATTAGTGGCGATTGCCAAGGTAGTAAATTACAAAATACTTCAGCGACATATTCAGGTACGACCTATGCTGGTCTTCCGGCTTTAATTGGCAATGAAACGGAAATAGATTTTCTTGTTCCTAATTCGTCTCCATTCTGTAGTGCTTTCTACAACAGTAATGGTGGGTCAGGACAAGTTGAAAAGATTTTTTGGGATCCTACAACCATAAATCTGATGACGGATGGGGCTAATCCGCCGAATTACGTCTATTCAAATCTACAATCCTTTCCAAGCGCGGTGACTGCTGGAAGTCAGGGTACTGCATCTACATACATAAACTATTATGGAACATCGAATCCCGTAACGACAGGTGCGTTAACTTGGTCAGTCGTTGCAGATACGCCTACCACTCTCCTATGGGTTACCGTTGATGAAGCAACACTCATTGCAACAGGTAAGCTTGCTTATACGAGCACTACAACATATCGTATCAATGCTAACAATACGCTCACGGCCCTGTTTAAAGTCATCAAGGTATATAGTGGATTTACTGGGGGTGAGGGGGATTTTACTATTAATGAAACATACTAATAATGAAAGTAATCAGTATCATGATCTATTAATAAGTTAAATTGACCATATACAGTGATTAAAAGACATTTAATTAGCCTAATTTTTTTTATGTATTTATTCGTTTTTAATATTGCATATGGTGCTCAAATTGTCTGCGATACAGACGTCAGCAATTCTCAATCTCAATTACGCATTGAGTCCAATGATGATATTTATACCGTTTCAAAAATTGACCTTCCAGGTGGCTTTAGATTAGCTGGACAATATTTACCAAGTCTCGCTAAATTCAAGCTTTATATTTATGTCAATTCAAAAGACCGATATGTTCTCCTAAACGCTCAAGAATTTATTATTGACCCTAAGGCCTGCTCTCGTAGCTTTGGTGACAACCTAGTATATGGTGAGCCCTATGAAAGAGATCTTTTCTTTCAATGTCGTCAAATTTGTAAAGATTGATGGTGAATATGAAAAAATATTTGGCCATCCTCGCCTCCCTCATCTTTTATGCATCCGGGTCTTATGCCCAAAGTCAGGATATCAAATTGACTTTCGTAGGTGACATCATGCTAGATGGTTTGCCTGGCAAGTACATTAAGGCAGGGAAGGATCCATTTTTAAGTTTTGCATCATTATTTAAACAGTCTGATAAGACAATAGGAAACTTAGAGTGCGTAGTGGGTACTACAGGAAAGGCAGAAATCAAGCCCTTTGTATTAAGGGCAAATCCAAGAGTATTGCCCTTAATTAAAAAATACTTTAGTGCTGTATCGCTTGCCAATAACCATACTGGCGATTACGGACCACAGGCATTCTCAAAGATGATTGATTTACTAGATAAGTCTGGAATTGCTTATTTTGGTGGCGGTAAAGAAATTCGCTCTGCTCACAAACCTATTATTTTTGACGTCAAAGGTAAACGTATCGCTGTCTTGGGATATAACATTTTTTTGCCAAGAAGCTTTGAGGCCTTAGACGATAGACCTGGAAATGCTTGGGGGGAGCCTGACTATATTGTTACAGATATTAAAAAGGCAAAAGACTTTTATGGCGCAGATATTGTCATTACATACCCACATTGGGGTTGGGAGGAAGATAAGATAGCCTCGGCAAGGCAACAGTTTTTGGCGCACTTAATGATTGATAGTGGTGCTGACGCTGTGGTGGGGGGTCATCCCCATGTCACTCAAAATATTGAAATGTATAAGGGCAAACCAATCTTTTATAGCTTGGGAAACTTTGTCTTTGATGGTTTTGATACTGTTGACACGAATACTGGCTGGGCACTTGAGATGACTATCAATCAGGATCATAAAATTACTTGGCAGATATATGAAGCTAAGTTAGATAAGAATGGTATTCCAAAAAACAATGGTGTGATTCAAAGACAGGATTAGAGATCCTTGGCCCTGTTTGATCCTGCCCCGATGCTAATTCGTCCGAAATCTAGGTTCAGAAAAAACTTCCTAAATATACATTCAAGAGTTCCTTTTTAGTGGGTCGGGTGAGATTAAATTCGTCGAAACTATATTTTTAAACTCGCGAACAAGGGGCAAAAAACATGTCTATTACTAACCAGTCTGGATCAACAGAAAATAGAATACAGAGTATTTATAAATTAAATTATGTTACTCATTATTTATGAGAATTTTTGAGTAGAGCTATCAAAAAATGTGGACGCAACATCAGATTTATTGGGTAATTCTGAATGTTAAATCATTCATCATGGTATATATTTAAGTTTTTTATTCGATCCTAAAAACCATCAACGGGAGTATTAATGAGAGTCTTTCTTACATTTTTAGTATTAGTGTTTTCTTCTTTTTCCTTATCTGCCCAAACATCCTTTAACCCACAGGCCGAAGGAGAGCGTCTTGAAAGGCTTTGGTGGGATCAGCAAAAAAATCAAGATATAGCGGGTTTGACCAAACTCATGTCTCCAGCCTTTCAGTCAATTAACTCAAAAGGTGCTCAAGATTTAGCATTTAATTTGGCAATTATTAAGGCTGAGAAGCTAGGTAAGTATGAGCTTACCAATATTAAGGTCACTCAATCCCAAGATAATTTAATCGTTACCTATCAGATTGCAGTTCCTGAGAATTATCTTGGGCAAAAAATGTCGTCAAAACTACACTATCGTTTAGATGTGTGGACTAAAACTACAATGGGTTGGCAAATTATTGCGCATGCCAATCTCAATCCTACTTAATGCCAAAAAATGCGTTTGCCTCATCAATGATTGAGTCATATTCTTTGAGGTTAGGCTTATCAGGACTTCCACCTTCAATGAAGGTGCCACCGATGACCCCAATATCTTGGGGGGCGGAATCAGGTAAATGCTTGGGGAAAATATAAAAAGAGCGTTTTACATTTTGATTGGCTTCTGTTACACCTTCGCCAAAGTAAACCAAAATCATATAGTTTATATTTTCAGGGACTTGATTTTTCAGCATAATCAAATGTCCTTGAACAGGAACGAGGGCGGTATCCTTGGCTAATTCAACTGCGCCAAGTCCGCTACAGTTAAAGATAAACTTTTCTTTAAGTTCATCAAATGAATTAATTTTGCCAAGTACGATATTAATGTGATGGGTATTAATGAAATCATGTAATTCTGACATAAGCAGTGCCGTATTCATAAAGATACCATCGTCATAGACAATCATCTTGCGAGTCATGCCATTGCCGAAATCCAGCATCACTTCTTTGGCAGGATTCATGACCTTACCCACATAGGCCTCTAGCCCAGAATCTTCCCTGCTATTAAAGTAGCTCGGAACTAAGCGAGCCCCTTGTTTGAAATCAATATTTTTGTTTCTGGCAACATCATCATAAAAACGATAGGCATCAATGCCAATTTGATCAATGATTGCTTGCATTGCATGATCGTTATCCATCGAGACTGGAGCCAGAAGGCCGCCGGCATTATGGGAGGCTAAGGAATCTAACTTTTCAGCATAAATGGTGATATTAGAGAAGCCACGTTTGACTAAATCATAGGCGGTAAACAGTCCAACTAAGCCTGCTCCAATAATGGCAATAGGGGTAGATTTATTGGATAGTTCTTCACCTAGCGGTGCATCAAGCAGTAATGAGTTGACATACTTTGCTGATCCCGGCCCTAGCGTCCAGCCGCTACCACCATGACCATAATTGTGAGCAATGACTTTGTCGCCTTTTTGCTCAATATCTAAGTGAGGCATGCCATGCTTCATAGGGCGATAGCACAGTATTCTTTCACCCAAATTGGCTTGCTCAAATGAGGGCGGAACAATTTTTCGGATTTCAATAGATTCGGTCATACTTATTCTCGATCGGTTAAATAAAGTGATCTACATCATAAAAAAACATTTTGTCATTATGATATATTGAGATTCAAAACGGAGAAAGTTATGCAACATCACGCATCAATCAGCCACTTACATCAAAGCAAGTCCGGAAAGGTCATGACTGCTCGTGAAGCAGTTCAATTGATTGGTGATGGTGATACTGTTGCAACGGGCGGTTTTGTAGGAATTGGATTTGCTGAAAATATTGCCATTGCTCTTGAAGATCTTTTTCTTGAAAATGAGCGGCAAAAAACTCATCCCCCTGCAGGACCTCGTAATTTAACCTTAGTTTATGCAGCAGGTCAGGGAGATGGTGTTGATCGAGGCCTAAATCATTTAGGCCATCCTGGTTTAATCAAAAGGGTCATCGGTGGTCACTGGGGGCTGGTGCCGAAATTGCAGCACTTAGCAATGACCAATCAAATAGAGGCCTGGAATTTTCCACAAGGCGTTATCTCGCATCTATTTCGCGATATTGCAGCAGGTAAACCGGGCACGCTAACCCATGTTGGTTTAGGAACTTTTGTAGACCCCCGTCTTGGTGGCGGTAAGTTAAATAAAATTACGACAGAAGATCTGGTGCGTGTATTGCCCATTGATGGCAAAGACTATCTGTTTTATAAAGCCTTCCCAATTAACGTGGGAATTATTCGTGGTACCACTTCAGATCCAGATGGCAATATCACGATGGAAAAAGAAGCCTTGACTTTAGAGTCTTTGGCAATCGCTACAGCTGTCCATAATTCGGGTGGGATTGTGATTGCGCAAGTAGAGCGTATTGCCGCATCACATAGCTTAAATCCACGCCAGGTAAAAATCCCAGGAATTATGGTTGATTGCGTAGTTGTGGCTGAAAAGCCTGAGTACCATATGCAGACCTTTAAGGAAGTTTATAACCCAGCATTCTCTGGCGAAATTCGGGTAGAAACCTCCACATATCAAGCAATGCCGCTAGATGTACGCAAAATTATTGCTCGTAGAGCCGCCTTAGAATTACGGGCAAATGATATTGTGAACTTAGGTATTGGAATGCCGGAAGGGGTGTCCGCTGTAGCGGCTGAAGAGAACATAATTGATTTACTTACCCTGACAGCAGAGCCAGGAGTCATTGGTGGAATACCTGCTGGCGGCCTTAATTTTGGGGCAGCAGTTAATACCCAGGCGATTATTGATCAACCCAGCCAATTCGATTTTTATGATGGCGGTGGGCTAGACATTGCTATTTTAGGCATGGCTCAACTAGACCGCATGGGAAATATTAATGTATCTAAATTTGGTAGTAAGTTAGCAGGTGCCGGCGGCTTTATTAATATTTCATAGAATGCACGCAAGGTTGTATTTGTAGGAACCTTCACTGCAGGAAAGTCCCTGATGCATATTGAAGCAGGGAAGTTGATTCTTGATAAAGAAGGTAGTGGTAAAAAATTTATTAATGAAGTTGAGCACCGAACATTTAGCGGCGAACAAGCAATTAAAGTCAAGCAAGCAGTTCTATACGTTACTGAACGCTGTGTTTTTAGCCTAGATGAGAAAGGGGTCACCTTGAGTGAAATTGCCCCTGGTATCGATTTAGAAAAAGATATTTTGTCCCAAATGGATTTTGTACCACTGATCTCAAAGGATCTTGCATTAATGGATGAGCGAATCTTTACCGATGTTCCCATGGGGCTTCGCCACCAGCTATTAGGCATTCCCTTTGAAGATCGCTTCACTTATGATGCCCAGAAGAATATCTTCTTTGTGAATCTAGAGGGACTGATGATTCGTCAACAAGAGGATATTCAGGATGTTATTGATGCGGTAGAGCGGCATCTTAAAGGTATCTCTCATAAGGTTGCTGCAATCTTTAATTATGATCGCTTTGACATTACGCCAGAACTTGCCGATAGCTGTGCTGAAGCCTTGAAAGATGTTACCAAGCGCTACTTTAGTGGCGTAACAGGTTATACATCAAGCACATTTTTGCGGGCCAAACTGAATGACACGCTTAGAATGCATGCTATTGATCTTGGGTTATATGACACCTTAAATGAGGCTGAAGAACATTTGGCTCCTATTGCTAAAAAGCCTTAATGCCCTTAATTAAACAGATCAGCAGATTGATGATGAGTATTTGCCAATGCTAATTGCACTTCACTACTAGCGCTGGTGGGTCGAGTGGGATTGGCTACAAGTTGCAGGCGGATCTAAAAATGCAGTGCTGCCTCTGTGGCAAATGATTAGCTCACCTAGCAAGTAATCTCATCAGATTTTCAACTGCTATTTTGCGATGCTGTTCGGTTCCCGCTATTGGATCATCATTTGCAAACGGTCTTTCTCCTAACATTAGGACACATTTAAAAATAAATTTTGCTTCTTCAAATGAAAGCACTCTAAAAGTATTCGTTTGATTCTTTTGACATAGTTCAAGATAGGGCTCAATTAATACATCGATATAGTCAAAGTAATTAGCAGTTAGGCCATGCTTTAGAGTTAATCTTTGATCATAAAAGCGCATGACCTTTGTGGTGACTACATTCATATTGCTAAAGGCTATGTCAATAAACTGTTCTAAAAAATCTTGAATGGGTAATTGAGTATCAAATTGCTCCATCGCATGGATAAAGGCATTTAATTTATTCTTCCTGCCTCTCTGAATTGCCCAGAAAAATATATCTTCTACTGATCCCAATCGTTGGCTTAGGGTACCAAGCGAGTAGCCAGCTTTAGAGGCTAAATTTCTGCTGGTAAATTTGGCGGTATCAGCAGCCTCAACAATTTCATAGGCAGCCTGAAGAAGATCGTCTAAGGTTTTTTTCGACCGATTCTGCTTGGGGTCTGAAAAGTTAATCTCAAGGTTTTTAGACATTGTGAAATATGGACAGAAAATTAAGAGGTCTCAAGAGGTTTCTAAAACCCAATCAGTATATAGCCTTTAGGGACGATAGCTTGATTTCAAATGTAGACAGTATTTTCCATCTCAAATTGATAAAATAAGTAGTTGATTTTAAATAATCCTAGGGCGTGCATGACTTTTCTATTGGTAACAAAAAAACAGCTAGCCTTAATAGTGCTATCTACCCTAGTAGCTGCAGGCATATTTTCTTGTGGGGGCAGCAGCAGTTCTGGTGGTAGCAGCTCTTCCAGTACAGGATCTGACTCTAATACGGTAACTACATTACTGACTACGGCCAATGGTGCCAGCAATGTTCTTTGCGGCAAAAATGTCCAATGTATTGCCTTGGAATTTAAAATTTTGGGTGACGTGCCCAACGTCATGAGTGTTGCTGCAACGCCATGGACTGATACTAAGACTGGCATCATTGACGTTTCAAAGATTGTTTATGTAGACGGATCTAATAGCGCCACCGCCTTTGATCCTGCTGGCAGCGTATTTTCGATGACTATAGATGCTACGGCAACTATTCCTGGCTACCCTACACCAGGCGTGCGCAAGTTTTCTGGTAATGGCTTACCCACTACTCCAATGGGTAACTTCCCAGTGCTGCCTTCACAAGCCGCTTATCCTTACTATGTTGCTTTGCCAGGGGGTTCCAATCCAGCAACCGGACAGGTCTACTCTAGCGCAGCAGCTATTGGCATTTCTACCTACCCACTTGTCAGTAGTATCCCCTTAATTCCAGTGCCAACTGGAGTCTATAAAATTAATTCATTAATTGTTGGCATTATGTTGACCGGAGCACCGCTACACGTTGAAAAGGCCAATGATTCAAGTGGTAACTTTTATTCGCCTATTAATGCCCTTCCGAACGATCAATGTTTTGGGCATCCCTACAATCAGCAATATCACTACCATGCTTGGTCATGGAAATGTTTTGATCAAGGTGGCTCAGGCCAGTCACCTGTTTATGGTTTTGCATTAGATGGCTTTCCGATCACTGGTCCTCGTGGAGTAGATGGGCGTGACCTAACCAATGCAGAGTTAGATGAGTGTCACGGCACTACATCAGAGATTACGATGCCTGACGGCATTAGGACGGTGACTTATCACTATGTCCTCAATAGAGAATATCCCCATTCAATTGGCTGCTTTAGGGGCAAGGTCAATTATGACCAAGCGCTTGGGCCCTCAGGAAACAATAACTATATGAAAGAAGGCGCACCCTATCTCAATAGTCTTTACCCGCCTGGACCTTAATGAGTATTGATTGAGCCATTACTTGGCAGTATTGAGTTGAGTTCCAAAGGTAAAATATTACTGTTTTGGTAGCCATTCTCTTTTAAATACTTTCATTCGCCAGGGTAGTCACTTTCTAAATATTGCATGGGAAACCCTAAAAAAGATCTTTATGAAATTAGTGCAATTTCTGGAGGCAA
>JABMMT010000288.1 GCA_013205155.1 Betaproteobacteria bacterium
AAAATACGGGGCATCATATCGTGACTGACATCAACCCATCCCCACCATGAATAGTCAACCTGAATGCCGGATAGGGCTGGAAATTTTCGAGTTAAACCATTGAACAGTAATTCGTAATGCTTTGGATTGTTAGCATCATCACCTTTGATTGCACTACGACTTCCGATCTGAAGGCGATTATCTTTTAGTAGACGGTAATAAAAGCGTAATTTACGCGTATCCGTAAGAAATACATGAGAGCGAAATTGAGTTGCCGAGAGTTCAGAGTCGGTTAAAGGTCTTGTCACTAGCGAATTTGAAAGTACAGGAAGAATTTTATTTTTGAGCGAGGCATTTACATTTTGTCCTGTGTAACCCCCAGTACAGAATGCAACACGCTTGGCTTTTACTACACCATGAGGTGTATATAAGTGTTCAATTCCATCGATTGTCTTGGACTCCAATACGGGGCTGCCAGTATAAATTTTGACCCCTAATGCCTGAGCCTTTCTGAGCATTCCAAAGTTAAATTTCAGGGGATGAATTCCGATACCTTCTTCTTCAAGCAGGGCGCCATGGGCGTCATGATCATCGCAATATCGCTCTTGAATTTCTGCCTTGGAGAGTATTTGTGGTTTGTATCCAAAAATACGTTGTTTAACATCAGCTTCAGTGCGTAGGTAGTCTAATTTATCGGGCCTGTGAGCAACATATAAATGTCCGCCAGGAGTTGCTTCACATTCAAACTCAGTCGTTAATTGAGAAAAATTCTCAAAGCCCATCCGAATTTCTGCGTCTAGCTTTTTTGCAGTATCTAAACCCCAGCGCTCAATCCATTGAGAGCGACTCAGACGGCCGCTTGCATTTTGTCCTTGACCACCGTTTCTGCTCGAACAGCCCCAGGCTATCTGGTTGGCCTCAAGGATAACCGCCTGTATTCCATGTTCCTGGGCTAAGTAAAGGGCGGTTGCAATACCAGTTGCCCCTGACCCAACAATCACTACATCAGCCTCGATATCACCAGGAACGGGACCATCATTAGGCGGCGCTAAGCCGGCACTAGCCACCCAATAGGTGGGTGAGTATTCTTGATTTGTGCCTGGTATGGAATCCACCAAAGGGTCGTGCAAAGGATTGTATGTCTGCATGCCATCAATATAAAGTAAGTTTTGGCTTTTGTATTAGCCATTGGGATGAGTGGGGGTGTTACTACCTGCGGTATTGAATTAAGCCCTATCGATGATGACGATTTCTTAACTAGGTAATTTTGGATCACGCTGTTTTCTATAGGCATCTTTCAAGCAGATTTTTCCATCTTTGAAGAAGAATAAATCGACTCCGTCTACTTCAAAAAATGCACCATCTGATTTACGCGTAGCGATAAATGTCCATTCGGAAAAGCCGCGCTCCCCAAACACTTCATTATGATTTCTAGGAACCCATTTAGCATCTGGGAACATCGCAAAGGTACTGACAAAAGCCTCTTTAATAGCTTGCTTTCCTTTAATGGAGGCGCCAAAGCTGTTATCTCCCATCGCTGGTCTGAACTCGCAATCATCTGTAATCATCGATACAATGGCTTCAGGGTCATGTTGATTAAAGGCTTCGCAAAAGGCGCCTAATAGCGCTACTAATTTTTGATTTTCATTTGAGTCTGACATACCAACTTCCTATTCAATAAGGGATATGAATTCATTATGATCCAAAACACTATTAACTATATAGACAAGCAATTTCAAGTACAAATTACTTCTAATGAGGTCTATACGACTGCAGGTATTTGTTTTTCAACGCAGCCTGTAGAGCGTAATTTATTGATCGACATATATCAACCTATTGGCCTTCCTCCGGGAACCAGATCGCCAGCCTTGATTATGGCATTTGGTGGGGCATTTCATCGTGGAACTAAAGATGATGATGCCTTTGAGGTAAAGGGTTCTACCAATACTGCGATTGCCGAATATTGTCTTGAATTTGCTAAGCGCGGCTACGTCTGTTTTTCAATGGACTACCGCTTGATTCAAGAGGATCCTGATCCCGGGAAAACCATTTCGATTTCTAGCCAAGATTACGTGCCTCGTTCACGCGTCGATGAGGTTCGAAAAATCATGAATTTGCCGCCCGCTGATAACCTAACTCTATGGAGGGGTATAGAAGGGGCAATAGATGATGGTGTTTCAGCAATTCAATGGGTTAAAAAGAATTGCGATCGATTTCAGATTGATTCCCAAAAGATCGCTATTGGTGGATGGTCCGCGGGCGGCCGCATTGCTTTACACGCTGCTTTTGCTGAAAAAGAGGAGGTTGCTGCTGTAATTTCCATATCGGGATATATGCATCCATTCGATATGAAGAGATGCATGCTTGCTGACGCTAGCACTCCGTCGGTATTTATTTCCTGGGGAACGAATGATCTTGATTATGTTTTAAGTCAAGGCCCCATCTTTCAAGAGTACTTTAATCAAGTTGGCATAGAACACATTGCATGCGAAATTCAGAACGCATCACATTTTTATCCTAGGTCAGTTTTAGTAAATGACTCTAGTGGATTTAGTGGTTCTTTCGAAGAATCCTTGGCTAGATTTTTAAAGGTAGCACTGAAGATTAATTAAGATTGCGCTTATTAATCTTCTCTATTTCATACTAGTGAAGGGCATCAATAATCTCTATCAATCTTTTGCGGTCTGCTTCATCTACAGGAAGCTTAGGGTTCTCTGATTGTATCAGTAGATTCTTTTCTTCAAGTTCTCGAACAAGGCCCCCTATTTGAATATCTCTATGTCTAGTCAGTTGGAATATTTTGAAATAGAGGACTGCAATGTTTACATTCTCATATTCTGAGATCACAGCCCCTAGGCTCTTAGAAATATTCATTTAAAGCGCTTGCAGCTTCGTTTGAGGGGCGATGCAGATCATTGCTTCTGAAGTATGGATATTGAATAAAGAATCTCCTGAAAGGGAATTGGTTCGATTGCACTAGGGCCTCTGAATGGGTTGTCGTAAATTGTCAACAGAAAAAACATTACTCCTAACGAAGCTCCCACTAGTGCCATCATGATTGAATGAATTCGGATATTGCGGGTTTTAAAGAAAGCTGAATAAAGAAGCAAGAGATATGCAGAAAGAACTAGCGCTCCCCACAATGGTTTATCAATGAATGATTTGGCACTTTCAATCCGATCTCGTCGTAAATCTCTATACGTAGATAGCAAGCGCAAACCTTCATTGTGCAGTGCAAGCTCCCCGAAGCTACTTGGCTTATGGTTAACAAATAAAAAATTAATTTGATCTAGTTTTTTAGATGTGTCTAAATTAAATTGTTTCTCATTTAATTTTGGCCACTCTTGATTAATAACATCTTGGGTATAGGCGATCAATTGTGTTTGTCCCGCGATCTTTAAATCCTTAGGGTATGCATCTAAGATTTGGTATAGATTAAAAAGTGTATGGGCCTCTTTAGAAACAGTATCTCCAACATTATTATGGTTTTGCCATGCAGCAACAGTAACAAAGGCAAAAATAAATCCTACTAAGGTAGGCATCGTGTTGCCAAAAATGGTTCCGAAGATTCCGCCGTCTCTCAGATTTAACCAGCTGCAATATTTCTGGACAAAAAATAAAATTACTAAACTAGATCCGATATGAATGCATAGCAGGATAATTAAAAGGCTCAGTTCCGATGGGTTAATAATAGATAAGATCATGAATTAAATGCTTTTTTCGTTAGGAAAGGCGAGCTTACTGGTTCAGTATAAGTTGGCAAAAAACAATAAACCAAACCTTCTTGTATTGCTTGTCGAGATTGATAGGATTTATTAGCCCTCAAAGGATAGGGCAAGCATAAATGCAATGTTTTTTGTTTGCATGACTTTAGCTTAGACCTAGGCGTAGATTTGACTGCTTCAAGCCTAAATTACGTAAATAGCCTATTGTTTCTTGAGGGAGCTTGGTTTTGCATGTTATTTTTATATATTATGTAATCGTTATTACCCTATTTAAGCTTATTACTAACCCCTATGCAAACTTCATCTCAGCCTCTTCGTGTTGCCATCGCCGGATTGGGTGCCATTGGCAAATCTTTAGCAATCCGCATAACCAACGGTGATATTCCCGGGGTGGTATTGACCGCCGTTTCGGCTAAAAACCAAGATAAAGCAAATGATTTTATAAAAATCTTGGCATATCCCGTGAAACTCCTTCCAATTACTGCATTAGAGCCAGAGGCAGATGTTGTTGTTGAGTGCGCCCCTGCTGAATTATTAAGCGACATCATTGCACCATTTTTACGTGCCAAGAAGAAAGCGATTGTTTTATCAGTGGGCGCTATTTTATTTAAGCCTGAATTAATTGAACTTGCAAAAACAACGGGTGGAACCATCATGGTTCCGACAGGAGCACTCATAGGCCTAGACGCGATGGTTGCTGCTGCAGAAGGTGAAATCTTTTCAGTCAAGATGGTAACTAATAAACCACCATTGGGATTGAAAGGCGCACCTCATTTAATAGAAAACAATATTTCAGTAGAGGGCTTGACTGAACCGCTAAAAGTCTTTTCAGGTAATGCAAGAGAAGCGGCTAAAGGTTTTCCTGCAAACCTCAATGTGGTTGTAGCGCTAGCATTAGCTGGTGTTGGTCCTGAAAAAACCCATTTGGAAATTTGGGCTGATCCAACCGTTGTGAGAAATACACACACGATTACGGTAGATTCCGACTCTGCCAAATTCTCGATGAAGATGGAAAATATTCCTTCAGAAAATCCAAAAACAGGTCGCATCGTTGCACAAAGTGTCGTTGCTATGTTACGCAAGATGATGGCTACATTTCAAGTTGGAACCTAAAAGAGAGTATAGGTAAATCAATGACTTTTACGGCAGCTAAAAAAGAAGAAATTCGCCTTCGTTATTTAGAGGTGGATAGCTCTAATGTGGCAGATGTTTTAGATAACATGAATCTTCTGCAGCAGGGTCTTTCGTCCGAATTTGCACCTTATCCCGATACCACCAAGAGAATGGCTGGCTGGGCATATACGATTCGTGGGCAAATGACGCCTTATCCACAGGGTGGTGATGCCGATAAGATGGCTGCTTGTCAGGGCATCTCTTCTGGAGAAATTAGCGTCTGGAGCGGTGATGGCAATGGCATTTGCTACTTCGGTGAATTAATTGCCCTGGGCATGAAAGAGCGCGGTTCTGTTGGGGCATTGCTCGATGGCGGTATACGAGATGTCAGATGGATTGGGGAGCATCAGTTTCCTGTATTTGCTTGTTATCGCACCCCAGTGCAGTCAATTGGTCGCTGGAAAGTGACCGCTTCTCAGGTGCCAGTGTATATGCGAGGCCATGATGGTGGTAATGTGGTTGTTAGGCCAGGTGATTTTATTCTGTGTGATGATGATGGTGCTATTGTTATTCCAGTAGAACATGTCGAGACTGTATTAATTGAATCCGAGCGGTTAACAGTCATTGAAAAGAATATTCGCATTGATATTGCGAATGGCTTAAGTCTTGCCGATGCTTTAAAAAAGTATGGTCACGTTTAAAGATGTAAAGAGTATTTTTGACTGATTATTTAGACTGAGTTTTATTTTCGCAACGTTATTTAATGGGGCTTCTTATGTCAACGATTGGGCGATCTATTGTTACTCATATTGCTGCAGTGTTATTTTCAGCAATTTCTTTTAATGTCCTGGCGCAGGCTAATTGGCCTAGCGGTCAAACAGTTCGAATTATTGTGCCCTTTCCAGGGGGAGCAAGTACTTTAGATTCAGTAGTGCGAACATTGACACCAGATATAGCTAAGTCCTTAGGTTCGACAGTTATCGTTGATAACAAGCCAGGTGCCGGAACTGTCATTGGAGTTGATGCCACTGCTAAGGCAACAGATAATTTGACAGTGGGTGCGGTTGCCAATAGCTTTACAGTAAATCAATCCCTGATTAAAAATTTGCCCTATAACGCTTCTAAAGATCTTCAACCAGTTGTTTTGATGGCCAGAACAGCGAATGTCTTAGCAGTGAAAGCAACCTTACCAGTCAACAACCTAAAAGAGCTGATTGAATACGCTAAAAAGAATCCAGGAAAACTTTCTTATGCCTCTTTTGGAAATGGAACGACTGCGCATTTTGCTGGAGAAATGCTTAAATCAATGGCGGGCATTTTCGCTGTCCATATTCCTTATCGTGGTCAAGGACCGGCTTTAACAGACCTCCTCGCTGGAAATGTGGATTTTATGTTTGGTAATCTGCCTGATTTCTTACCCTATATTAAGTCTGGGAAAATTAAGGCAATTGGCACTACCTATTTAACTCGGGCCCCCTTAGCCCCTGAAATTCCTACTATTGCTGAGCAAGGATTTCCTACCTTTGAGACCGACTCTTGGTATGGCATTGTTGCCCCAAGCAGTATGACTAAAGATGCTGTCGATAGGATGAACCAAGCAATCAATAAAGCATTACAGGATCCTGCAGTGAAAAAGAACTTAGGTGATAGGGGCATTGAAATTATTGGAGGTACTCCTGCCAAGTTCCAAGAACACATTCAATCTGAAATACTAAAGTACGAGCGTATTGTGAAGTCTGCCAACATGCAAGCTGATTGACCGGCGCTATTGATGTATCCTATCGCTGTATTTAAAGAAGGCGGCTATCGCTATATTCCCAGCGTATTTCAATATTCTGGCGGCGTAGCTGCGGAGCCTGGATTTCAATTAGAGCAGGTGAGGTTTAAATCCTTACTTCCAATTGAAGATGCTTTTCCTTGCATTGAAGAGTACTTGAATAAGATTGGTCGCCCACTAACAGCTTTTGCGCATTGTGAACTCCGCTCGCCAATGCAATTTGATGACCAAGGATTTATTGCTTTTAATAGAAAGTATGTCAGTACTCTTGAGCGGTGGGGAATTTATCAGGCCGAATCTCAAAGTGGTTCATTCATGAATCCCGTTGCACGCACCAATGTTTGTCCTGAATATTTTGGGCCGACAGAGGTTGGTATGTATTCCTTTACCTATACCGTTCCAGCAAATATAAACTCTCCCCCCAGCTTTGTTATATCCGGTGGAGGGGATGCAAGATCTGGGCCAGAACCATATCGCGAGAGAATTATTGCCTATGGCGATACCTCGGATGCAGGCCTGAAATTAAAAATGGAATTTGTAGCCAATGAAATGCAACAGCGCTTGGTAAGTCTTGGTTTTCATTGGAATGATGTTACGTG
>JABMMT010000289.1 GCA_013205155.1 Betaproteobacteria bacterium
AATTCTGAAACGGGCTTAGCAGTGGGAGTTGAGGCTGAGCGAGAGCTAGTTCCTCAGTCAGGTTATTTTGCGCAAGCTAATGTGAATACTGCTACCTACCAGACAAGTGCTTTTAATAAACAAGATCTGGATGTTAGTTTTGTAAAGCGTTGGCAAGACTATAACTATAAAGATTTGCGAGTAGGTTATGAGCGTATGCTTTACGGCGGATCTACTTTATTTGACTATGCTTATGTCTCTTCAAGATGGATTCTTAATTTACCTAGTCAGAATTACTATGGGTTTTTTATTAAAGGCGGACCTTTAACATATCCCAATTACACTTATTTATCTGGGTCCCAGACGCAAGCCAATATTTTTTATAACCACAACATTACTCGAAATCTCACTCTCTATTTAGAGGCAGGCGGTGATAAGACTTTTGCTAGTCAGCCTGCTTATACATCGAATGGTTTTTATGGAACGCTAGGCTCCCAAGTTGCTTGGGATTCTACAAATATTCAAGCGAACTTGAAGGCCTCCATATTGCAGCGTAATTACTCTGACTCAGACCCTTTATGGGGTGAGGTAAGAAGGGATTCAGGGCAACTTTACTGGCTATCTATTACCAAAAGAGACCTCTATATTCTGGGGTTAAGACCCAGTATTGATATTACCTACCAATCCAACAACTCAAACATCCCATTTTTTAGCTATAACAAGCTCTTTGGCGGAATTTTCTTCAAGAATGTTTATTAGTAATCACAATACTTTACGATTTTAATTATTAGGTTTATAAATAATGTGTACGATGGTAAAAACATTCTAATTCGCTTGTAATGAAGTAAATTAAAAATATAAGGGGGGGTGAATTATGCAAAAGATTGCTCTAGTATTCGTACCTATTTTCATTAGTGCTTGCGCTGGAGGTGGCAGCAGCTCTTCAAGTGGCTCAGCCTCTACCACCGCTTTTACTTCTTGGTCAGCTACTATTTCTGCTAATACTCCCGCTAGTTTCACTGGTGGGTCTACTTCAACGATGGCGTTAGACGGTACATCAGTTCAGACTGACGCGGATGGTACAGCTACTCTTGCATTGGGTGGAAATGGTAATTTTTCATCTATTAGTGCAAGCACCCCTACAAGCTCTGTATCGTTTAGTGCGGCAAATGGAGATACCTTGCAAAGTGGTTTTTATCAGACCTCCACCATTGCATTGAATAAGTCTGAAACGACGATTGGTGTTTTTACAAATCCTACCTATTATGGATTTGAATATCAGACCTATGGTGCATGGGGGTCTTATGGAAATGCAACTACCTCAGCCAATGCAATCAGCGTTGGAAGTGCCACTCCAGTAACAGGGCTTCCTGCTACTGGCTCGTATACCTTTACTGGTGGCGCATCTGGTTATTACACCGATCCTAGTAAATTTGCCTATGTAAGCAATGCCAATATGACGGCTACAGCCTCTTTTGATGCTCGAACAGTGGCTTTTAGTACCTCTGGAACTTATATAAGCGGGTCTCCTTCAGGGTCTGCGATTCCAGCGCCTGATTTGAATCTTGCTGGTACCTTAACCATTGCTGCTGGGGCAAATAAGGTATCAGGCACCGTGACAACTGTTAACGGGATGTCTGGTAATGCTAATGGTAAGTTTTATGGCCCGACTGCCAATGAGGTGGGTGGAACGTATGCAGTATCAGGATCTAATTTAGGCTCCTTCGTTGGTGGATTTGGAGGTAAGAGATAGATTCTCGTTTACAACTAAAGTGGATTTGGGCGCTAGTGCTAGCGCCCTTTTTCTTATTCATAAAGCCAATAAGCGCTCAAGAATCAAATAGCTGGATTGAGATCATCGACCCGAAACCTAAAACTGAAGTGTGGGTCAATCCAGGGTTTTATTCTTATCACTTTCAGAAAGATCAAAATCTCAACAACAATAACTGGGGAGTGGGGTTAGAGTACCGGTTTAATACAGTTGCATCAGCAACCGTGGGTAATTTTAAAAATAGCGATAACGGCTATTCAAGTTATGCAGGCATCTATTACCAACCGATTGCCATAGGCCCAATAAAGCTAGGTGTAGTCGCTGGTGGGTTTAATGGCTACCAATCTACTAATAATGGGGGGTGGTTTCCTGCAGTGCTACCTGCAATAACGATTGAAGAAGGCAGGTTTGGCGCCAATGTCTTTTTCATACCAACGGTTGGGGATAAAGTACATGGAGCAATATCTTTTCAGCTTAAAGTAAAGCTATATGACTAATAATTATTTGTGCCAGATTACTCAGTAACCTTTTGCTCACTATTTTTTACTAAGAGCATGATATTACCCATAACTTTGGCATGGTCTATTGCTTAGCACATATTGATGATGGTGGACTAGGTCGGCCTAGACTTCGGTGAGGCTTCCATTCCTTTAGTAGTATTTACAAAATTAATATTTCAGTATATTTTCATTTTATATCTACCTCTGGGCTTCTGGGTTCTATGAAAAATATTGCATATATCTGTTTACCTTTATTTTTGGGGGCCTGTGCTGGAGGAGGTAGCAGTGGAGGTGGAAGCACTGCATCAACCACTCCCTTCACAACATTCTCAGCCATAGCTCCAAATTCAACTGTCCAGTCTACGGGAGGCTCGACCCAATTTACTTACACATCTTCAGCAGCCGTCTCAAACGGTCAGAGTATTTCTGGCGCTACCTTAACTACAAAATATGATGCCAGCACAACTCCTACCTCAATTTCTATTCAGTCAGCTCAGGGTGCTTCTGTCTCAATCAATACAGCAATTGGCGATACTATTTCAACTAGTGGCGGAGTAATACTAGGAGCTAGCAAAGATACAGCCACAAATATCATTGTCTCCACTGGATTTGAATACCAATCTTTTGGTGTATGGGCGGCAGGAGCTGGAGCTGGAACGGCTGGGGCTTTTTCTGTTGGCAGTCCAACTGCTGTGGCGAATATTCCTACTTCAGGTACGGCTTCATTTGCAGGAAAATCTTTCGGGGTTTATGGATCTGCTGGAAGTGTTTATTCAACACTTGCTGATATGACTGCAAGTGTCAATTTTTCTAATCGATCTATCATGTTTACCACTGCTAATACTATCAATAACGATACAAAAGCATCTGTCTCTGGGCTTAACCTTATTGGTTCATTTGCTTATAACGCTGGGTCGGCTACATTTTCCGGTGGGGTTGTATCAATTAGCGGAATGTCAGGAGTTGGATTAGGCCAATTTTATGGACCCGCTGCAAATGAAATTGGTGGAACAGTCTCCTTATCAGGTAGCAATGGAGTATTCACAGGTTCTTTTGGCGGCAAACGTTGATTTAATTTGGTCAAACTCAAAGTATTCTCAATCTTGAACTATTATTTTTTCCAGATTACTCAGTCGCCCTCCACTCCCCACTCTTCCCCCCACTCTTTTCTAGGAGCTTGACATCACCCATCACCATGCCACGGTCTACTGCTTTGCACATATCGTAGATGGTGAGTAGAGCAACTTGGACTGCGGTGAGAGCTTCCATTTCAACACCAGTAGGCCCAGTAGTTTCTGCTTTGACTTGGCAGGTGATGCTGCTTTCAGCCTTATTTAATTGAAATTCTAGACTGACATGGCTTAGGGCCAAGGGGTGGCATAGGGGAATGAGATCCGATGTTTTCTTAGATGCCTGAATGCCCGCAATTCGGGCAATTCCTAAAACATCCCCCTTTTTATGGCTTCCAGCCTCTACCATTTCAAAGGTCTGGGGGAGCATGGTGATCTTGCCGGTAGCCACAGCCACCCTATGGGTATTAGGCTTGTCGCCTACATTGACCATATGAGCTTGGCCACTGGCATCAAAATGAGTTAGTTTGTTCATGGGATAAGTTTTACCATATAGGGATGCAAGTGTTAAAGCCAGCAGGCAAAATTTCTTTTATTCGACGTTTCTTAGCCATCCAATTGATGCTGGCGCTAGCTTGTTCTGGCATTTCCCCAGCTTTTGCTGCCCCACCAATAGCTGCACCTGCAGGAGATGTTTCTGTTCAGGGTGATTCGGCTGCTTTGCAAAATCTCAGGGGTCTAATGCAATCTCCCGATGCAAGGCCTGCTAATGCCCCAAACCGGAGTGGTTTGCAAACCCAACCTACTTTGGTATTGCCTGATATGG
This sequence comes from Betaproteobacteria bacterium, assembly GCA_013205155.1. Taxonomy (GTDB): domain Bacteria; phylum Pseudomonadota; class Gammaproteobacteria; order Burkholderiales; family Burkholderiaceae; genus Polynucleobacter. The sequence goes on from JABMMT010000289.1 coordinate 4,147, forward strand.
GGGACCCAGGAGGTGATGCACTGAGCCGAATTGATGAGCGTAAATATGGCGAGATGATCATGCGCCAGATTCGGCCTGATGCGGATTACTCCAACGACTGGCCTCTCTATGATTACCTCAACCAAATGGAGCGACGCCTACTACAAGCTGCTAAGAGATTACAACTTGGCGGTGCAAATGAGCAGGGTAGCGGCGCCTATAACTTCGAAGTCTTTGCGGTCAAAGACAGCACAATTAACGCGTTTGCATTGCCTGGTGGATTTATCGGATTTCATACGGGCTTAATCGTCAATGCAGAGTCTGACTCTGAAGTTGCTTCAGTCATGGGCCATGAAACAGGGCATGTTTTGCAGCGGCACTTGGCTCGTCAAATGGACAGACAGGCTACTAACACCATGATCGCCATTGCAGGTATGGTGCTTGGTGCCTTAGCCATGTCTCGTAATCCTTCGGCTGGCGCAGGACTAATGCAGGGAGGACAAGCCATGGCTATTAGCAATCAACTGTCTTACTCACGAGATGCCGAGCGTGAAGCAGATCGCATCGGCTTTCAGATTCTGGAGGCCAGTGGGTATGATGTGAATGGCGCACCCGCTTTTTTCCAAAGACTACAAAAAATTACAGGGATTATGGATAAAGGTGTTCCAGGTTATGTACGTACCCATCCATTAACCACTGATCGTATTGCAGAGATGCAAGATCGAGTACGCATGGTGCCTGATCGTAATATATCTACTGCAGTAGAGTTTTATTTTATTAAAGCACGTGCTCGCATGGAGCAATCTGGTTCATCTAGTGGACTATTTGATCTACGTAATACTTTTGAAAGTCTGAGTAAGCAAGCTCCTATTGGTAAGCAGCTGGAAGGTACTTATGGTCTTGCTTTGATTGCCCAGCGCCAAGGCAAAATAGATCAAGCAGAGACTTATTTACAGCAAGTACGTAAATTAGCGCAATCGGCCAGCGCTCCAGGTTCACCGATTCAAAGGCAAAGTCTGTCTCTAGACATTACTTCTTCTGAATTAGCCCTAGTGAGAGGGAAGAATGAAGAAGCACTGCAAATTGCA
>JABMMT010000290.1 GCA_013205155.1 Betaproteobacteria bacterium
GGCATATTTAACTTGATGAAGTTTGCAGGTTTGAAGATGCCTCAGCCACAAGATAAAGGCCGTAACCCAAATCATCAGGGGCGTGATCGCAACCCTGTGTCTGGAGAAAATTTCCAGCCAGATCCTATGCAAACCTCAGTTTCTTATTGGGGTTCTCGTGATGCTTTAACGATGGCTAGTGGCCATAACGGCCTGACCCATCAGGGCAAAAATGGCAAACCAGGTGGTGGATCTGGAGAGGGAAGAGGCCCCTTCAGAGGTCGAGCACAAGGTGGCAGACCTGGTCAAGGTGCTCAGGGCGGACAAGGCGGCCAGGGCCAAAATCGCAATAAGGCTAAAAAAGTACATCACGGGCAGTCAGCATTTGTAACTGGAAACCCTCAAGATCCAGGAAATGGCCCTAAAAGAAGCGCCCCAAAAGGCAGAAAACCATTTAATAAGGGCCCAAGAAAGCCTCGAAACCCCAGCGAAAGCTTCTGATTTCTAACAGGTTTACCTCAAATCAGCTATAATTTTGGTCTTACTACAGGCATCTGTGGTACTGGGTTGTTACCGACTGATGTTGCGATCAACGTAAGTCGGCCTGTTCTGAATTTCGAGAATATGGGCTTCAAAGCCCATTTTTTTTTGCCAATTTGGTATGAAGGGTTGTTGTGAAAGATCAGCAGATTATTTCTGCAGAGCTGGAAAACTTGGGCTACACGCTAGTAGATGTCGAGCGTGAAGCTGGAGGTTTGCTGCGTGTCACGATTGAAAACCCAGATTATGAGCGTTTGATTTCTGTTTTAGATTGTGAAAAGGTAAGTCATCAGTTGAGCTACGCCTTACCTGTTGAGGATATTCCTTATGAGCGTTTAGAGATTTCTTCACCGGGTCTAGATCGCCCTGTCAAAACAGCAATTGATTTTGAGCGCTTTACCGGAATGGAAGTGGATTTGAAGTTACGTGTTGCAGTTGGTGGCCGCAAGAATTTTTGTGGTGTATTGCAAGGTTTGCTGAGCGGTGAATTGAATTCACCTGATGCGAAATTTAGTTTGTTATTTGAGGGTGCTGATGGTCAGCCCTCTCAGTTGGAGTTTTCTTTAGCCGAGGTCGATAAGACTCGGTTAGTCCCTGTTATTGATTTCAAAGGAAGAAAGTCATGAGTCGAGAAGTTCTCATGTTGGCAGATGCCTTAGCGCGTGAAAAGAACGTTGATCAAATGATCGTGTTTGAGGCGCTTGAAATGGCATTGGCATCCGCCACAAAAAAACGTTATGCAACAGAAGATGTGGATATTCGCGTATCGATTGATCGTGAATCTGGTGAATACGAAACCTTCCGTCGCTGGTTGGTTGTGCCTGATGAGGCCGGACTCCAGGAGCCAGATAAAGAGATTTTACAATTTGAGGCGCAAGAGCAAATTCCGGATATGGAAGTTGGCGAATATATTGAAGAGCAAATCGAATCTCTTACTTTCGGTCGTATTGGTGCTCAAGCAGCTAAGCAAGTGATCTTGCAACGCATTCGCGATGCAGAGCGCGAGCAAATCTTAAATGATTATCTTGAGCGTGGCGAGAAAGTCATGACAGGTACAGTGAAGCGTGCTGATAAGAATGGCTTGATTATTGAATCTGGTCGGGTTGAAGCTTTATTGCGTCGCGATCAAATGATTCCTAAGGAGAATTTACGTTCTGGTGATCGAGTGCGCGCGTATATCCTGAAAGTCGATCGTGAGGCACGTGGCCCACAAATTGAACTCTCTCGTACTTGCCCAGACTTCTTGATTAAATTATTTGAGAATGAAGTACCTGAAATGGAGCAGGGCCTATTGGAGATAAAGGGCGCCGCTCGCGATCCTGGTATCCGTGCAAAGATTGCTGTGATTACCTATGACAAGCGCATTGATCCTATTGGTACATGTGTTGGTGTTCGCGGAACTCGCGTGACAGCAGTGCGCAATGAAGTTGCTGGTGAAGCAGTTGATATAGTTTTATGGTCTGAAGATCCAGCGCAGTTTGTGATTGGTGCTTTAGCCCCTGCTCAAGTTTCATCAATCGTAGTCGATGAAGAACGTCACGCTATGGACGTTGTAGTTGACGAAGAGAATTTGGCAATTGCGATTGGTCGCAGCGGACAAAACGTGCGCTTGGCTAGTGATCTGACGGGTTGGCAAATCAACATCATGACTCCAGAAGAGTCTGCTGAGAAAACAGAGAAAGAAGCTTCTTCAGTTCGCCAACTATTCATGGATAAATTAGACGTTGATCAAGAAGTTGCTGATATCTTGATTGAAGAAGGTTTCAATACCTTGGAAGAGGTTGCTTATGTTCCTCTCTCTGAAATGCTAGAAATTGATTCATTTGATGAAGACACCGTTAATGAATTACGCAATCGTGCGCGTGATTCATTATTAACGATGGAGCTGGCAAAAGAGGAGCGGATTGGTGAAGTATCGCAAGATTTGCGTTCCTTAGAGGGAATGACAACCGAATTGATCGCCAAGCTTGCCGAGAATCAAGTTCACACTCGTGACGACCTTGCTGAACTGGCTGTTGATGAGCTGGTTGAGGCGACACAAATTGACGAAGAAACTGCGAAAACGCTCATCATGAAAGCGCGCGAACATTGGTTTAATTCATGAGAGGAAGTAGTGCATGGCAACAACAGTAAAAGTACTCGCTAAGGAACTCAAACGAACTGCGGCTGACCTCTTGGAGCAATTGAAGGCGGCTGGGATCGACAAAGGTTCTGAGGACGATAGCATTACCGAAAAAGATAAAACTGCATTACTTGAGTATTTGCAAAAAGCTCACGGTAATACTGAAGCTGGAGCGCGCAAAAAGATTACCTTGATCAAGCGCGAGAGTTCAGAGATTCGTCAAGCAGATTCAACGGGGCGTACGCGTACCGTGCAAGTTGAGGTACGTAAAAAACGTGTCTTAGTTAAGCGCGCTGATGAGGTGCCAGCCGAAGTAGAAGCGCCAGTAGCAAAAGTAACTCTAGCAGCAGCCTCTGCTGCTCCTGCTAAACCTATTCTTTCTGAAGAGGAGCTAGAGAAGCGTGCTGCTGAAGCAACTCGTCAAGCTGAATTACTGGCTCGTCAAGAAGCTGAAATGAAGGCGGCTGAAGAAGTCCGTCAAAAAGAAGCTGAAACCGTAGATTTTGAAAAAGAGACTAAATCTGGTGATAAGGCTGCAGCTGCAGAGAAAAAGGCGCAAAGTGATAAGGCAGCTAAAGAATTAGCGGCTACAAAGGAAAAAGAGTTAGCAGAGATTCGGGTGCGCCGTGCTGCTGCTGAAGCGGAAGCTTTAGCTATTCGCGATATGATGAGTACTCCGGCGCGTGTGTTGAAAGCTCCAACCGAGATTGCTGCTGAAGATAGCAAAAAAGGCACTTTGCATAAGCCTGCCAAAGTAGAGGGTGCAGACGACAAGAAAAAAGCGCCAGCTAAGGTTGGCGGTAAAACAATCAAATCTTCCGAAACTTCATCCACTTGGCAAGAAGAAGGCGCCAAGAAGCCAGGCGGTCTTAAAACTCGTGGTGATTCATCTGGCGGTGTTGGTGGTTGGCGTTCTGGTGGTGGCAGAAAGAAACAGCGCCAAATTGCTGAAGCAAACGTCGATACCAATTTTCAGGTTCCAACCGAGCCTGTAGTCCATGATGTACATGTACCTGAAACGATTACTGTTGCTGAGTTAGCTCATGAAATGGCAGTAAAGAGTGCAGAGGTTATTAAGTTGTTAATGGGTATGGGTCAGATGGTGACCATTAATCAGGTGCTTGATCAAGATACTGCGATGATCCTCGTTGAGGAAATGGGTCATAAAGCTCATGCCGCAAAATTAGATGATCCAGATTTAGATTTGGGTCTAGATAGGCATGATGCAGAGCTCTTGCCGCGTCCACCTGTAGTGACTGTGATGGGTCACGTTGATCATGGTAAGACTTCTTTGCTCGATAAGATTCGTTTAGCAAAAGTTGCCTCTGGCGAAGCTGGTGGAATTACTCAGCATATCGGTGCATATCACGTAGAAACTCCCCGCGGCATGATTACCTTCTTGGATACACCGGGTCACGAAGCTTTTACAGCAATGCGTGCGCGCGGCGCTAAGGCAACCGATATTGTGATTCTGGTGGTTGCTGCTGACGACGGTGTGATGCCGCAAACAAAGGAAGCGATTCATCATGCGGTAGCAGGTGGCGTTCCGATTGTTGTGGCTATCAACAAAATTGATAAACCAGATGCCAATTTAGAGCGCGTTAAAACCGAATTAGTTGCTGAACAAGTGGTTCCCGAGGAATATGGCGGTGATGTAGCGTTCATTTCAGTATCAGCAAAAACGGGCGAGGGCATTGATGCCTTGCTGGAAAACGTTTTGTTACAAGCAGAGATTTTAGAGTTAAGGGCGCCAAAGGATGCTCCAGCTCAAGGTCTTGTTATTGAGGCGCGCTTAGATAAAGGTAAGGGTCCAGTTGCAACAGTGCTCGTACAGTCTGGTACGTTAAAACGTGGCGATATGTTGCTAGCAGGCTCGACTTTTGGTCGTGTGCGTGCGATGTTAGACGAAAACGGTAAGCCTTGTTCTGAAGCAGGGCCATCCATTCCAGTAGAGATTCAAGGTTTATCCGAAGTACCTGCTGCAGGCGAGTCAGTGCAGGTAGTTCCTGATGAACGTAAGGCACGTGAAATTGCTCTATTCCGTCAAGGTAAGTTCCGTGATGTGAAGTTGGCAAAACAGCAGGCATTTAAGCTTGAAACCATGATGGAGAATATGGAAGAAGGCGCTATTGAGGCGAAGTTGTTGCCGCTCATCATCAAGGCAGATGTTCAGGGTTCTCAAGAAGCCTTGGCTCAATCCTTAATGAAGCTCTCTACACCAGAAGTTAAAGTACAAATCGTTCATGCAGCTGTGGGCGGCATTACTGAAACGGACGTGAACTTAGCAGTAGCTTCTAAAGCCGTCATTATTGGCTTTAATTCTCGTGCTGACGCTGCTGCGCGTAAGTTAGCTGAGAATAATGGTGTAGATATTCGTTATCACAATATTATTTATGACGCTGTTGATGAAGTGAAATTAGCATTGAGCGGTATGTTGACACCAGATAAAAAAGAAGAAATCACCGGCTTAGTAGAAATCCGTCAAGTCTTCCTGGTATCTAAGGTTGGTGCTATTGCAGGTTGCTTAGTGGTTGATGGAATCATTAAACGTGCCTCAAGTGTTCGTCTCTTGCGTGAGAACGTTGTAATTTGGTCTGGCGATCTCGATTCACTCAAGCGCTTTAAAGATGATGCAAAAGAAGTTCGTGCTGGTGTTGAGTGCGGATTGTCATTAAAAGGCTATAACGACATCAAAGAAGGCGACCAACTTGAGGTATTCGAAGTTACTGAAGTTGCGCGCTCACTGTAAACCAAAGTATTATGCATAAAACTAGCCCGCATCGTAACCAGCGTCTTGCCGATCAAATCCAGCGAGACCTGGCCGAACTGATTCCTCGTGAGCTACGCAGCCCTAGTTTAGGATTGATCACACTGCAAAGTATTGAACTCACGCCGGATTTAGCCCATGCCAAAGTATTTTTTACTGTTTTAGGTGCTGAGCCAGAATATGTACTTAAAGCACTGCAAGAGAAAGCGGGCTATTTACATTCTTTGTTATTCAAGCGTTTACATATCCATACTGTGCCAACATTGCATTTTCACTATGACAGCTCAATTGAGCATGGCATAGAAATGTCGCGATTGATCGATCAAGCGGTAGAGAGCGATCATAAAGACGAGACTAAGTAATTTATATGTCTATACGGATCGATGGCGTAGTGCTGCTAGATAAACCCGCAGGAATGAGTTCACAGGGTGCAGTCACTGCCGTAAAGCGTGCATTGAATGCTGAGAAGGCAGGGCATACTGGAACATTGGATCCAATGGCGACTGGTTTGTTGCCTATCTGCCTTGGAGAAGCCACTAAGTATTCACAAGATCTATTGGATGCCAATAAAAGCTATATAGCTAGAGTGAAATTTGGTGTTCGTACTGATACCGGGGATGCTGAAGGCCAAGCAATAGAAGAGAAGCCTTTACCAATATTTGTAAATACAGGTGATCTCAAAAAATCTTTAGACGGATTGCTCCCAAAGTTTACTGGAGCTATTTCTCAAGTACCCCCTATGTATTCCGCATTAAAGCGTGACGGTAAACCACTTTATGAGTATGCTCGCGCTGGAGTGGAGTTAGAGCGTGCACCTCGAGAGATCACGATCCATCAAATTCGCTGGACGGATATTGGCTGGCCTGAAGCCACATTAGAGGTGAGCTGTAGTAAGGGGACTTATATTCGTGTCTTGGCTGAAGATCTTGGTAATGCATTAGGTTGTGGCGCGCACTTGGTTGGTTTGCGTCGTACTGAGGTAGGGCATTTAAGTCTTGAGCAGTCTTTTACGATCGAATCTATTCAACAAGGCCTTCAAGATAGCGCTAGTTACATTCTGCCAATTGATGCCTTACTGCAAACCTTGCCTCATTTAACTGTAGATGAGCAACAAGCTAAACGTCTTGAGATGGGGCAACGCGTCCCGCTCAATTTACCCTCGATTGAAGCGCTAGTACGGATTTATCGTGCTACTGCTGCACCACACAACTTTATTGGCACTGCTGATTGGCGATCTGGAGTTCTCCATCCAAAACGCTTAATTTCTCAAGCCCATTAACCTTTTTATTGATCCTTAACTTTAGAAGCTTCACATGACTAAACGCGCACTTCGTAATATTGCTATCATCGCCCACGTCGACCACGGCAAAACCACATTGGTTGACCAACTTTTACGTCAATCAGGCACCTTTCGCTCGAATGAAAAAATGACCGAACGCGTCATGGATTCAAACGACTTAGAAAAAGAGCGTGGCATTACTATTTTGTCTAAGAACTGCTCAGTAGAGTACGACGGCACTCATGTCAATATTGTTGATACCCCAGGACATGCTGACTTTGGTGGTGAAGTAGAGCGCGTACTGTCTATGGTTGATGGTGTATTGCTCTTGGTTGATGCAGTTGAAGGCCCAATGCCGCAGACTCGTTTTGTGACCAAGAAAGCAC
>JABMMT010000028.1 GCA_013205155.1 Betaproteobacteria bacterium
GGTATTACTGCACTCCAGATGGATATTAAGGTTCAGGGTATTACCAAAGAAATAATGCAGGTTGCTCTAGCGCAAGCTAAAGAAGGCCGTTTGCACATCTTGAACAAAATGCAGGAAGCTATGGGTTCAGTTCGTACAGAATTGTCAGCTCATGCCCCACGCATGGTGTCATTTAAGATTCATCCAGATAAGATTCGTGAAGTGATTGGTAAGGGCGGCGCAACGATTCAAGCTTTGACCAAAGAAACTGGTTGCAGCATCGATATCAAAGATGACGGAACTGTAACGATTGCTTCCACTAGTGCCGAAGGCATGGCAGAAGCAAAGGCGCGCATCGAAGGCATTACTGCAGAAGCCGAAGTAGGCAAGATCTACGAAGGTCCAGTAGTGAAGTTGCTTGAGTTTGGCGCTTTGGTCAATATTCTTCCTGGTAAAGATGGTCTTTTGCATATCTCTGAAATTTCGAATGAGCGTGTGAAAGAAGTAAAAGACTATTTGCAAGAAGGTCAAGTTGTACGCGTGAAATTGCTTGCCGCTGACGAGCGCGGTCGTCTACGTTTATCTCTCAAAGCTGCTATGGCAGAAGAGGGTGGTACGATTTCTCCTTTAGCCGGAGCTAGTGAGTCTGTAGCTGAAGTAGTCCCTGCTTCTGACGAAACAGCTTAAATCAATTACCTCTAGTACTGCGAGAAGCTCTTATGCGCGTAATGGAAATTAAAGAATTTGGTGCACCAGAAGTGTTGGTGCTTGCCACTCGTCTAGACCCAGCCCTTCCTACGTTTGGTTCAGGTGAGATATTAATTAAGGTTCATGCAGCAGGCATTAATCGTCCTGATGTTTTGCAACGTAAAGGCTTTTACCCAGTGCCTGCTGGCGCATCTGATATTCCTGGTCTTGAGGTTGCTGGTGAAATCATAGGTGGTGATTTATCTCATGCAGATAATCAATTTAGTTTAAAGATTGGTGACAAGGTCTGTGCCTTAGTTCAGGGTGGAGGATATTCTGAACTATGTACTGCGCCGATTGCGCAGTGCTTGCCTTACCCTAAAGGGTTTACAGATCAAGAGGCAGCTGCCTTACCTGAAACGTTCTATACAGTGTGGAGCAATGTTTTCATGCGGGGTCAACTCTCTGCTGGTGAGACATTGTTGGTGCAAGGTGGCTCAAGTGGTATTGGTGTGACTGCCATTTTGATTGCCAAAGCCCTTGGATTTAGAGTGTTTGTCACTGCTGGTACTGATGAGAAATGTGCTGCCTGTCTAAAGCTTGGTGCTGATCTAGCAGTGAATTACAAAACACAAGATTTTGTTGAAGAAGTCAAAAAGGCTACTAATGGCAAAGGTGTCAATGTCATTTTAGATATGGTCACAGGTGATTATGTTCAGCGTGAGATCGATTGTCTTGCAGATGATGGTCGTATTGTCATTATTGCTATTCAGGGCGGTTCAAAAGCAGAAGTAAGTACCAATCAAATCTTACGTCGACGTCTTACCATTACCGGCTCTACTCTTCGTCCAAGACCAGTATCATTTAAAAAACAAATTACCGAACAGCTTTATACCAATATTTGGCCATTGTTAAATAGTGGTCAATTGAAGCCTGTCATCTATAAAACATTTTCTCTTGATCGGGCTGCTGATGCACATCGCTTAATGGAGTCATCAGAACATGTTGGCAAGATCGTGTTGACGGTTTAATCTTTTCAAGAAATACTATGCGCCCACTGATAGTTATCGGCAACTGGAAAATGAACGGCAGCCTTGTAAGTAATCAAGTCTGGATCAAGACCGTTGCTCGCGGAATGGAACGAGGTATGCCTGCTGGACGTCAGTTCGTTGTATGCCCACCGTTTCCCTTCCTGGCTCAATGTGACGCTTTAATCAAAGAACATTCACTGGCATTCTTAAGTCTTGGGGCGCAAGATGCTTCGGCATATGCCTCGGGTGCCTATACAGGAGAAGTTGCTGCCTCAATGTTGAAGGAAATGGGTTGCAGCTATGTCATTGTTGGCCACTCAGAACGTCGACAAATACACCATGAGGTTGACGAGGTCGTTGCATCTAAAGCCTTGCAAATATTAGATAACGGCATGACTCCTGTGATTTGTGTTGGCGAGACAGCGGATGAGCATAATTCTGGTAGGGCTACAGAGGTTGTTTGTTCGCAAGTAGCAAAGCAAGTCAATGTACTCCAAGATCGTTTGGCGGATTGTTTAATTGCTTATGAGCCGGTTTGGGCAATTGGCACTGGAAAAGTAGCTAGTGCTCAAGTAGCGCAAGATATGCATCGTGCTATTCGTCTGCAATTGGCAGAATTTAATGAAGATGTCGCATCACATGTGGGAATTTTGTATGGCGGTAGTGTCAAACCTGACGATGCTGTAGAATTGTTTGCTATGCCAGATATCGATGGTGGATTAGTGGGTGGAGCATCATCCAATCCTCAGGATTTTTTAGCTATTTGTCAGGCATAGTTTTTTATTTGGAGAGACGCTGTGGAATTATTGAAGACATTGTTAATCGTATTGCAGGTAGTTTCAGCTTTGGCTGTAATTGTTTTGGTCTTATTGCAACAGGGCAAAGGGGCTGACATGGGGGCTGCTTTTGGATCTGGATCTTCAGGTAGCTTGTTTGGCGCTAGCGGTTCTGCTAACTTTTTATCCCATACTACGGCCATTTTTGCGGCCCTCTTCTTTATCAGCACTCTAGGAATTACTTGGATTGGTAATAAGAAAGAAGTTAGCCCAGGGGTTCTTTCTGGGACTGTAGCTCCAGCTGCAGCACCTACCGCTCCTACTGCTCCAGTTCAAGATCCAACGAAACCTGCAGTTCCTAAGTAAAAAGTAGGCTTTTACAGATTTACCCGACCCAAATCAGGGGGTTTTTAAGTGGTGCAATGCGGTAGAATTGAGAGGTTTTGCAAGATGCCGACGTGGTGGAATTGGTAGACACGCTATCTTGAGGTGGTAGTGACGGAAGTCGTGCCGGTTCGATTCCGGCCTTGGGCACCATTTTTTTGTGTGGGCGTTATACCAC
>JABMMT010000291.1 GCA_013205155.1 Betaproteobacteria bacterium
GAACGTTGCTCCAAGTAAAGCTACCGCATTAGGAACCGAAGTTGAAGTGATGGTTCTAGATATTGATGAAGACAAGCGTCGTATTAGTTTGGGCATCAAGCAGTGCAAAGCCAATCCATGGGAAGAGTTCTCACGTGCTCAGCAAAAAGGCGACAAACTGACTGGTGCAATCAAGTCGATTACTGACTTTGGTGTGTTCATTGGTTTGCCTGGCGGCATCGACGGCTTGGTTCATCTTTCCGATATTTCTTGGAATGAGCCAGGCGAAGAAGCTGTTAAGAAATACAAAAAAGGCGATGAAGTTGAAGCTACTGTATTGGCAATTGATGTTGAGAAAGAGCGTATCTCTCTCGGTATCAAGCAATTATCTGGTGACCCATTCAATAACTACACATCGGTTAGTGACAAGGGTAGCCTCGTGACTGGTACTGTGAAAGCGGTTGATGCCAAGGGTGCAACAATTCACTTGGCAGATGAAGTAGAGGCTTATTTGCGTGCTTCTGAGATCTCAACAGATCGTGTTGAAGATGCTCGCAATGTATTGAAAGAGGGCGATAGCGTTACTGCAATGATCATCAATATTGATCGTAAGTCACGCGTGATTAATCTTTCAATTAAGGCAAAAGACAGTTCTGATCAACAAGATGCTATGAGCAAGCTCCAGGGTGATGCGCAGTCTGGCACAACCAATCTAGGCGCTTTGTTAAAAGCAAAAATGGACAATCAGGGCTAAATCAATATCGCTGCTTTCCGTAAGGAAGGTGGCGATTTTTTATTGATAGATCATGACAGATCAAGAGCAACAAGCTATTACTCGCTCCGAACTCGTGGAGAGCCTCGCGGAACAATTTCCGCAGCTTCTGCCTAGGGATGTGGAGTTGGCGGTAAAAACCTTGCTCGACACAATGACTCAAGCTTTGGCTGAAGGCAAGCGTATCGAGTTACGTGGCGTTGGAAGTTTTGTGCTTCATCATCGTCCTGCGCGAACTGGTCGTAATCCAAAATCAGGTGAAAAGGTATTAATTCCAGAAAAACGTGTTCCGCACTTTAAGCCTGGAAAAGAATTGCGTGAGCGTGTAGATTACAAGCCTTTAAAGCAGGCGGGCCCTAAAGAGGGTTCTGGTGCCTAGTATTCAGGCTGGGCCTCAGTGGTCCTTCAGGACTATTTTTTTATTTGAAGTCTGTACAGCATGATTCAGATTGAGACAGCTTGGCTATTACTTTTACCAATCATGTTTGGTATTGGCTGGTTAGCATCCCGTTGGGATTTGCGTCTTGAAAACCGGATGGATGAGCGTGAGCGTATGCGTCAGCAACGTTCTACCTTTAAGGGATTAAGTCTTCTCCTCAATGAGCAGCCTGATCAAGCGATTGAGACTCTAGTCAAGATTGCGCAGCTAGATCCTGAAACGATTGAGCTACATTTTTCCTTGGGTAACTTATTTCGTCGTCGCGGCGAAACCGAGCGTGCTATTCGAGTACATCAACATTTAGCAAACCGAGATGATTTAAAGCCCCGTGACCGTGATCATGCTGCTTATGAATTAGGGCGTGATTTCTTACGGGCGGGTTTACTAGATCGCGCTGAAGCATCTCTTAATCGCGTAGGGCCTGGAAAATTTGCAGCACCTGCAAAAGAGAGTCTATTAGAGATGTATCAGATAGAGCGTGATTGGAAAAAAGCCATCATTGCAGCTAGTCAGCTTGAAAAGCTTCAAAGTAAATCGCATCAAACTGAAATTGCTCAGTTTCATTGTGAGCTCGGACAAGAAGCGCTGCAGGCAAATGATTTATCTGGCGCTGAGAAATCGATTCAAGAAGCGTTGGGAGTAGTACCAAACCATACTCGGGCCCTGATTTTGCAGGGTGATTACTTGATGGCATTAGGACAGCCTACACAAGCAATTGAAGCGTGGAGTGTTGTTGCCAGTTCTCATCCAGCCTATATGCATTTGATAGCTGATCGGTGGATGAAGGCACATACCGACTTAGATCAAAGCGCGGCAGGCTTAGAGCGTTTATGTGAATTATTGAATACACAAGCATCTGGAGAGCTTCTAGATGTTGTCCATAAGCAAGTAATGAACATTCGTGGTCTTCAGGCTGCAAACACAATGATCTCTGAAGTGATGCAGCACTCACCTAGCTTAAGTGCACTCTCAAAATTAGCTGAAACCAGATTAGCTTTAGAGGAGGGTAATGCCAATCCAGAAAGGCTGATGGAGTTGAAATCTATCTTACATCTCCTGCGCCAGCGTACTACCAGCTTGGCACGCTATACCTGCGGCAATTGCGGCTTCCGTGCAAGACGTTTTTATTGGCAATGTCCTGGATGTAATAATTGGGAGGCATACTCCCCAAGACGTAGTGAGGGTGTCACGCCTAGCGGCCCATCCATGTAATACCATGAACTGATTGTATTTTTATAGGGATTAATTTTGAAAGTCACCATTATCGGAAGTGGTTACGTCGGTTTAGTTACTGGCGCCTGTTTGGCCGAGCAGGGTAACAATGTCTTCTGTCTTGATCTTGATCCCAAGAAAATTGAGATTCTTAATTCTGGTGGCGTTCCTATATATGAAGCAGGTTTGAACGAAATGATTGAGCGTAATCGCGCTGCAGGTCGTTTGCAGTTTTCAACCGATATTGCTGCCTCTGTTGCGCATGGTGATATTCAATTTATTGCTGTAGGCACTCCACCTGATGAAGATGGATCGGCTGACTTGCAGTATGTAGTTGCAGCTGCTCGCAACATCGGCCGTCATGCTTCGACCGCCAAAGTGATCGTAGATAAGTCTACCGTTCCCGTAGGGACTGCTGACAAAGTCACAGCAGCGATTGCTGAAGAATTAGAGAAGCGGGGATTATCTGCAGATTTATGTTCAGTCGTTTCTAATCCAGAATTCTTAAAGGAGGGTGCTGCAGTCGAAGACTTTATGCGCCCAGATCGTATTGTGATTGGCACCGAAAATAGTCCAGCTGGAATGCGTGCTAAAGAGCAAATGCGTAAGCTGTATGCACCTTTTAACCGTCACCATGAGCGTACCTATTACATGGATGTTAAAAGTGCTGAGCTCACAAAGTACGCTGCTAATGCGATGTTGGCGACCCGCATCTCCTTTATGAATGAATTGGCTAATCTGGCAGATTTAGTAGGGGCTGATATTGAGGCAGTGCGCCAAGGCATTGGATCGGACTCTCGAATTGGTTTTGGTTTTCTATATCCAGGCACTGGCTACGGTGGTTCTTGCTTTCCTAAAGATGTTTCAGCACTCTCTAAGACTGCGAATGAGCACGGAAGAGATCTCAAGATCTTGCAGGCTGTAGAAGCCGTTAATGAGGCACAAAAATATACTCTCGTCGAAAAGATTGATAAGCGTTTTGGCAAAGATTTGAAGGGTATGAAGTTTGCCTTGTGGGGTTTGGCATTTAAGCCAAATACCGACGATATGCGTGAGGCGCCTAGTCGCATTGTTATTGGCGAATTAGTTAAGCGTGGTGCACATGTCGTTGCATTTGATCCGGTTGCCATGAAAGAGGCACAGCATTGTCTTGATTTGGACTTCAAGGGCAATCCAGAGGGATTGAAAAAGGTCTCTATGGTGAGCGATCCTATGGCCGCCTTAGATGGTTGTGATGCTTTGGTCATCGTGACGGAGTGGAAAGCTTTCCGTAGCCCTGATTTTGATTTAGTGAAACAAAAACTGAAGAACCCAATCATCTTTGATGGTCGAAATCTGTATGAGCCTGCCGCTATGCAAGAGTTAGGTATTGAGTATCTAGGCATTGGACGACATAATTAAAGCGGCAAAATATCAATAGTCAACAGAAAATATTAGAAAAGTCTGAAGTGGAAAAAGCTAATCGAGAACAGTTCTCTAAAACACGTTTACTAGTGGTTGGCGATGTCATGTTAGATCGCTATTGGTTTGGTGATACCAAACGGATTTCGCCAGAGGCGCCTGTTCCTATCGTGCAGGTTGGAAAAATCGATGAACGTTTAGGCGGCGCAGCTAATGTGGCGCGCAACGTTGCAGCACTAGGTGCACAGACGACTATTTTAGGAATTGCAGGTAATGATGAGCCTGGCAAGCGGGTTGTTGAGCTTTTAAAGGCTAGCGGTGTCGATAGTCAGTTAGAAATTGATGCCAAAGTCCCCACCATTGTGAAACTACGTGTGATTGCGCGTCAGCAGCAATTGATTCGTTTGGATTTTGAAGAAACTCCTAGTGAACAAGCATTGGCACATAAATTAGAACGCTTTGAGAAGTTGGTTGGGAGTGCTGATGTTGTCATTTTGTCTGACTACGGAAAAGGTGCCTTAGGTCAAGTGGCCCATATGATTGAACAGGCGCGTGCACAGAAAAAGGCCATATTAGTTGACCCTAAAGGCGAAGACTATGAAAAATATCGAGGAGCAACGGTCTTAACACCCAATCGCAGCGAGTTACGCCAAGTAGTTGGTCAATGGACCAGTGAAGACGATCTGATTCGTAGAGCTCAGGATTTACGTCGCTCATTAAATCTTCAGGCTTTACTCTTAACTCGCTCCGAAGAGGGGATGAGTCTGTTCACTGAGCAGGGCGTTAGCCATGTTAAAGCTCAAGCTAGAGAGGTATTTGACGTCTCTGGTGCAGGCGATACAGTGATAGCTACTCTTGCGGTGGCCTTAGCAGCCGGGTGGCCTCTGGAAAAGGCAATGGCATTAGCCAATCGCGCTGGTGGTATTGTGGTTGGTAAGTTAGGAACTGCTACCGTGACTTCAGAGGAATTACAGTGACTATTATCGTAACTGGTGCAGCAGGATTTATTGGGGCTAATATTGTTCAGGCGCTGAACGCCCGTGGTGAAAAAAATATCATTGCGGTTGACGATTTACGTCCTGCAGATAAATACCGCAATCTGGCTGACTTAGACATCATTGATTACCTCAATAAGGAAGAATTTTTAGCCGCCTTCAATGGCGGTCGCTTTGGTAAGGTGAAAGCAGTCTTTCATGAGGGTGCCTGTTCCGACACCATGGAAACAGATGGTATTTTTATGATGGCCAATAACTATCGCTACACCATGGACTTGCTAGATATTTGTACCGAACAAAAAGTACAACTGTTATATGCCTCCTCTGCAGCTACTTATGGCGGTTCAGATGTATTTGTAGAAAGTCGTGAGCATGAGAAGCCGCTGAATATTTATGGCTACTCAAAGTTTTTATTTGATCAAGTCATGCGCAAGCGTTTTGCTGAAAAAGCGAATACTGCACAAGTTGTCGGTTTTAGGTATTTCAATGTTTATGGTCCACGTGAATCACATAAAGGACGTATGGCTTCTGTGGCTTTTCATCAGTATCACCAGTACAAAGCAAATGGCCATGTGAAATTATTTGGTGAGTATGGTGGCTATGGCCCTGGCGAACAAAGTCGTGATTTTGTCTCAGTTGAAGATGTCGTCAAAGTAAATCTCTATTTCTTAGATCATCCTGAAATCAGTGGGATCTTTAATTTAGGCACTGGTCGAGCGCAACCGTTTAATGACGTGGCATTTGCTGTGGCCAATGCAATGCGAAAATTAGATAAGGCACAACCCGCAAGCCTCGCTGAATTGGTGAAAGAAAAAGCAATTGAATATATTCCTTTTCCAGACGCGCTGAAAGGGAAGTACCAATGCTTTACTCAAGCTGATTTGACGAAGTTACGGGAGGCAGGATACACCGAGCCCTTTTTAACTGTAGAGCAAGGTGTGGGCCGTTATATTGAGTGGCTTGAAGCCAATGCTGAATTCTTGGCCAGTCCTTTGGATACAAAATAAACTGCAGACGATTTAGCAACTTTATTCTTTCTCTTTTACTGATTTACTGATTCTTATGTAGTCGACATAGAGCAGTCAACATTTATTTTTTCTGTCCGTTGTAAGTAGTCCACGCATCTAAGTTGCGTGGATTTTTTATTTACTTTAGGAGAAAGAATGAATCAATATATTTCGTATAAGGCGGGACAAGGTTTTGTTAAGGCCCTCATATTTTCGACAGCAATTTTTCTAGGCGGCTTGAGTATTGCCGCCGCTGAGCCTGTCAACGTAAATACGGCTACTCAATCAGAATTAGAAAGTATTAAAGGTATTGGCCCTGCAAAGGCAAAAACGATCATTGCCGAACGCTTAGATGGGGGTCATTTTCAAGATGCCAATGACTTGCAAAAAAGGGTGAGGGGTATTGGTATGAGATCTGTCGAAAAAATGGTGGATAACGGCTTAACAATTGAGGCTCCCAGCTCCTTTCGGGAGCCCAATGGTAGGACTCAGAAAGAGGGCGGGGCCTCTGGCAGACGCAATTCTCGTACTCAAACTGGTAATCGC
>JABMMT010000292.1 GCA_013205155.1 Betaproteobacteria bacterium
CATCTTCAATTCGGATGCCAATATTCCAAAAGGCTTTATCGACATCATCAGCTGGTCTGATATATAAACCAGGCTCAACAGTAATGACCATGCCACTTTTAAAAATGCGCCAAGGTTTTTCTTCTTTACTCATATTATCAACAGGCTCGCGATAGGAACCTACATCATGAACATCCATTCCTAACCAGTGTGAAGTTCTATGCATATAGAAACGGCGATAAGCGCCTGCTTCAATTGCACTCTCAAGGCTGCCATAGTCAGCAAGCTTGAGTAATTTTTCGTCCAGCAGGCCTTGAGTTAAAACTCGGAGTGCTGCTTCATGCGGTTGCATAAAGGTATTGCCCGGCTTAGTCATGGCTACCGCCGCTTCTTGAGCTGCTAAGGTAATGTCATATAGCGCACGCTGTGGCCCAGTAAATTTGCCATTGATTGGAAAGGTGCGTGTGATATCAGATGCGTAGCCATCGAGCTCGCATCCAGCATCGATGAGGCAGAGCTCTCCGCTCAGTAATTCTATTGAGCCAGCACGATAGTGGAGGATGCAAGTGTTTTCTCCACCAGCAACAATGCTGTTATAGGCTACGCTTTGTGCACCACTATTACGGAATTCATGAAGGAGCTCCGCTTCTAATTGGTATTCACGCATACCAGGTTTGCAGATTTGCATTGCTCGAATATGGGCGCGGGCAGAGATGGCAGCAGCCTTACGCATGATGTCAATTTCATGAGCATCTTTAAAGAGGCGCATTTCATGAATCAGAGATTCAACATCATGAATCTCTGAAGGAGGATTAATGCCAGCACGTGATTGGCTACGCACTTGCTTCATCCAGTGACGCAAGCGTCGATCAGCATCGGCACTTTCTGCTAAACGGATGTAAATGGCCTCTTGATTGGCTAAGAGCTCGCCTAGCTTTTGATCGAGCACCTGATTGCTGTGTGCAAATTCCACGCCCAGCTTTTCTGGGGCTGCTGCTGGTCCTAAACGAATACCATCCCAAATTTCTCTTTCAAGATCCTTGGGCCTGCAAAATACGTGTGATTCAAGCTGACCATTGCCAGAAACTTTTAAGACTAGCGTTGCACCTGGCTCTTCAAAGCCACTTAAGTAGAAAAAATCACTATCGTGTCGATACGGAAACTCACTATCGCGATTGCGTGCGACCTCGGGCGCGGTGGAAATGATGGCAATTCCACCACCCGTTTTGGATAGCATCTGTTTTGCTAAGGCAATTCTGCGCTGTTGATAGATATTAGTTTTATTCATAGACTGCATTCAGTTCTTGTAAGCGCTGTGGTGTACCTACATCGTGCCACGGTCCTAGATATTTTTCACCGCTCACTCTATTTTGACCCATTGCTTGTCTGAGAATGGGAGCTAATTTGGCAGGACTGCCTATTTTTAAGCCTTTAAAGAGGGCTTTGTGATAGACGCCGATCCCTGAAAAGGTCAGCTTTTCAGCTCCTGTGGACTCTTGGTCTGAGATTGCCGAGCCATTCAAGTAAAAATCACCATCTGGATGTTGAATAGGGTTGGGAACCATAAGGAGATGGGCCAAAGGCTGATTGGACTGAGCGCCTAATTGGGATGCTGTTTGCAAAATCTGCGCAATCGGCAAATGCGGAGAAAAAACATCCCCATTCAATACCAAGAAATAGTCAGCTGGAACGAGAAGGGGTAGCGCCTTACAAATTCCCCCCGCAGTTTCCAGAGCGGTGACTTCAGGTGAATATTGAATCTGAATTCCAAATGGCTGCCCATCGCCAAGAGCAGATTCAATTTTTGAGCCTAACCAAGCATGGTTAATCACTACTTTTGGAATACCTGCTTTAGCAAGAGACTCTAGGTGCCACGCTAATAGGGATTTATTTTGAATAGTGAGCAAGGGTTTTGGCAAATCATCAGTCAAGGGACGCATTCGCTCGCCTCTGCCGGCGGCTAATATAAAACAAGGGATGATGTTTGTAGTTGCTTTAGCCATTTTGAATTGGACGAGTCGCTTCCAAAATACGCGCTAATGGCTTTAATTCAATATAACGATTGGCGGTGGCAATTGCATATTCAAGTACAAGCGGAATATCTTTAAGGTAAGCATCCTTGCCATCACGATGAAATAGTCTTGCAAAAATACCAAGAACCTTGAGATGGCGCTGTAAACCCATCCATTCAAAATCGCGGTAGAACTGTCCAAAATCACTGGGCATTGGCAAGCCAGCTTTACGACCTTCTTCCCAAAATGTAATGACCCAGTCAATCACTTTTTCTTCTGGCCATGCGATATAGGCATCTCTCCATAAAGAGGATGCATCGTAAGTAATGGGTCCATATACAGCATCCTGAAAATCGATCACCCCAGGATTATTCATTTCAGTTACCATCAAATTTCGCGAATGATAGTCACGATGGACATACACTTTGGCTTGCGCTAAATTATTTTGAATAATGAGTTCAAAAGACTTTTTGAGTTGGGCTCGCTGTACTTCACTCAGATCAATCCCAAGACGTTTCTTTAAATACCAATCAGGAAATAAATCTAGTTCGCGTTGCAGGAGGGCCTCATCATAGTTTGGCAATACATTGGGTTTGCTGACCAATTGCATTTGCACTAAAGCATGTACTGCATCTTTATACAGATGATCTGCCGTCTCCTCATTAAGTTCTGCTAAATACGTTTTAGTGCCAAGATCATTTAATAAAAGAAAGCCTTCATTAA
>JABMMT010000293.1 GCA_013205155.1 Betaproteobacteria bacterium
AAGAAGCCCCCTAATTGGTCATGATGTATTTCTGTTGGGTTTTGGGGATCAAAAAGGACATTATCCCTGAATAAATCACAATGGCTGGCACCTTGAGGAAGGGAGGCATATTGATCGGAATGAAAAAATTGTTCTTGGCTTTCAAGTTCGCTGGCGAGCAATTCTTTCTGGCTTGTATTTAAGTGGGGCAGAACTAGGGGAATGGTTTCTTGCCACCATGCCAGACTGCGAAGATTTGGCTGGATCTGAGCAAAATCTTTTCCTGCCAAGTGCATTTTGGCCAGCATCTCACCTACGAGTCTGCAATGGTGGGCATCAGCTTGTAAGCGTGATAGGCCAGGTAGCTTAGTGACTATAGCTGCTGGCTTACCCTTTAAAGAAAATAAAATCTGACCCTGCTTATTTTCAACAGGCTTAGGGACTGGAATGCCTTTATTGGCTAAATGCCTCATCAGCTCCAAATAGTAGGGCAGTTGTGCTGCTGAGAGACGCTCAAAAATAGTGAGAACATATTCTTGTTTTTTGCCATCGAGAATAGTGTCTAGAAAAAAATTAGAATTCTCAATACCACCATGAATACCGCGTATCTCAATTGCTTGCCCGATCTTGAAGTCTTGAGAGATCCAGTCGGAGATGTCGTCCAGCTCGATCGGAGTAAATACGGCCATAAATAACTAAGATACTTTCAGGGCTAAAAAGGGATACTAATGCTAGGCACGCTTATTAGATCAGTTTCTCTGGGAACGCCAGGCATTACTGAAGTGGGCGGTGCCATTTCGTAACTTGTGTAAGGCGTTTTGACGTCTACCTGTTTTGGGGCATTCGCATCTTTATATTCGGTAATTTCTGTACCATTACTGGCTTTATATTGGTAACTTGGCTGGCGGGTTTCCGGGGTATTTACCGCACCAAAGGGGCTAACCTTGGGCGATAGGGGTTGGTTATTGATCAGATTGAGCTCAGCTGGACTGAGCGCTTGGCTGTTATTCTGAGCTTGAGCAAGATTAGTCCCAAACAGCCCCAAAAAGACTAAGAGGCTCATCGGAGCAAGGTTTTGGCTGAAAGAATGGCCAATTAAATTAGTAAGAGCATGCATCATTTTTCACCTTTTTAAGCCTATTGATGGGTGGTTCCTTAACCAGCCTGTAGGCAATTCACAACTAGATTGTACGATTGCAGTATGACTAAACATAGACTCTTGTTGGTAGACGGCTCAAGTTACCTCTATCGCGCCTTCCATGCGATGCCAGACCTCAGAAATGGGGCTGGAGACCCTACTGGCGCCATTTATGGGATGGTCAATATGATGCGTCGGGCCCGCTCCGAGATTCAGGCTGACCATATTGCCTGTATTTTTGATGCCAAGGGCAAGACTTTTCGCGATGAAATGTACTCTGAGTACAAAGCACATCGATCTCCCATGCCTGAAGATTTGGTGAAGCAAATTGAGCCGATTCATGCCATGGTGAAGGCGATGGGTTGGCCCGTATTAATGGTTTCCGGTGTTGAAGCGGATGACGTGATTGCTACTTTAGCTTGTCAAGCTACTGAAGCTGGTTGGGACACCATCATCTCAACCGGTGATAAAGATTTGGCGCAATTAGTCAATTCATCTGTCACCTTGATAAACACCATGACCAATGAAAAGTTGGATATTGATGGGGTCATCGAAAAATTTGGCGTACCACCAAAATTAATCGTGGACTATCTGTCCATCATCGGCGATACAGTTGATAACGTTCCCGGCGTTCCTAAAGCAGGCCCCAAAACTGCTAATAAATGGTTGGCTGAATTTGGAGATCTTGATAACTTGATGGCGAATGCTGACCAAGTCAAAGGAGTAGTTGGAGAAAACTTACGCGCTTCTTTGGAGTGGTTGCCGCAAGCACGACAACTGATCACTGTTAAAACGGATTGTGATTTATCGCCCCATCTACCAGGCTTGGATGATTTACATGCCAAGTCAGAAGATGCACAGTTGCTACGAGATTTGTTTGAGCGTTATGCATTTAAATCATGGCTACGAGATGTCGAAAAACGCTTGGAAAGTACAGAAAATAAGGCTGTAGAGCTAGAGGGACAGTTTGATCTAGCGGGCTCTCCGATCGCCAGTAGTGGCCCTGTGGAGGTAGATACTGCAGACCAGAAAGTGCGCATGATTGCATCGGCGCCCACTAAAGTTTTATCTCAAGACACAACTGATTTACAAGATGCCATTGAACGTCAATATGAATGTGTGGTGGATCAAGTAGCTTTAGAGAAATGGTTAAAAAAGATTGAATCTTCAGCACTAACTGCTGTAGATACTGAGACAACCAGCTTAGATGCTTTAGCGGCTGAGTTGGTAGGAATTTCTTTATCAGTTCAGTCTGGCCAAGCTTGTTACATTCCAGTAGCGCATCGTAATGGCGAGACACAATTGAATCGAGACTATGTACTGTCTCGCATGAAGTCGTGGTTAGAGAGTGCTAGTCACTCAAAAGTGGGTCAACACTTAAAGTACGATATGCATATTTTTGCAAACTATGGCATCTCACTTCAGGGTGTTGCGTTTGATACTTTGCTTGAATCTTATGTGCTCGAGTCACATATGCCACACAATATGGATAGCTTGGCTGAACGCCACCTTGGCTTAAAAACGATTCGCTATGAAGAGGTCTGCGGTAAGGGTGTTCATCAAATTGGCT
>JABMMT010000294.1 GCA_013205155.1 Betaproteobacteria bacterium
TCGGATTGGCTATGAGACCTTGTCGCCCTCTGGCGTTACTAATGTCTTTGATAACAACGGCAACCGGATTGGCTACGTGCCAGAAAAGCAATGATCTATTACGAATACAAACTCATACCGATCGATCCATTTCGTATGGATACCTATGCTGTCAATGTGGCGCTGAATGACAATGGCATGGAAGGCTTTCGCTTTATCGGTATTCACAAGCTATGGACATCAGATAAATCTGGGGCTCTTGTGCAAGCAGAATTTTTAATGCTTGAAAAAGCCGAAGAGGAAGATGAGGAAGTCATTGAATTGAAATAAATGTATTAAAAGTAATGAACCAAATACCTAACGTCCGTAAGTATTCCATCCACCCGAGCCATTCGGTAAGGTTTGCACTACTCCTCCGCTAGGCCCATAAGTGTTGTAACCGCCTGACCCGTTCGGCAGTGTTTGTGTAACGCCACTAGGTCCATAGGTGTTATACCCGCCTGAACCATTAGTTAATGTTTGTGTGATACCGCTCTGGTTATATGTGTTGTATCCACCCGAGCCATTGGGTAAGGTTTGTGTCAGGCCACCAGGACCATAAGTGTTATAGCCTCCTGCGCCGTTGGGCAAAGTCTGAGTGACCCCTTTAGGGCCATAGGTGTTGTAACCACCCGCCCCATTAGGTATCGTCTGAATCACTTGAGCGTGTAGGCCGCTAGCCAAAAGGCAGATGGTGAGTGCTAAATATTTTTTCATGATGGATCCTTTTGATTGGTAATTGATATCTTTAGAGATCAATCAGATGTAAATCCATTTGCACAGGCTCTGCATCAGCAAACTCTTCCATCAAGTATCCCTCAGGTGGGGTAAGACGACGTAAACATTGATCAGGAACAGGGCCTGTTTTTTTAGTTTTTATCTTTTGACCGTATTGGTAATGTAAAAGACCTTCTTCAGTGGCCACCTCTACATTCCAGACATACAAGAGCCCATCATGCTCTAACCATGTGTCAAGTCCTACTGCAGATACGACCCGCACAATAGTGCCGCAATTTTCCGGCAGCTGGGTATTGACCGTAATCGCTAAGTCCCCAATGCCACAGTTAAGCTGAATCATTTGTGCCTCCGGTACTGGGCGCGTACTTTTTCCCGTTCAACGAACATCAGGTGACCAAAAATACCCTGGCTGCACACTAGAAAGAGTCCAAATAAGAACCAAATTGCCAAACTCAGACTAAATGCCTGTTCAAGGCCATAGCCACTGAGAAACATTAAAAAAATTCCAATGAATTTAAGCATTTAGAGCTCCTTATGTGCTTTGTTTTGCGTGTTAATGGTTCACTACTTTTATAAAGAATAATTCCTTGCTAGCTCATTAAATGAGCCTTAAACTGAATAAAGTTATAAAAATAATAAAAGTCACACTTTTTTACTTTAGGGGCTATATGAGCGATCCGGAACGTCTGCACCGCATCAAATACATGATTCAGCAACGAAAATGCGTCCCAATTGAGGCATTTTTGGATGAGCTCGAAATCTCAAAGGCCACCTTTAAGCGCGACCTTGAATATTTACGCTCCCGCTCTAAGGCCGATATTGAATATGACCGCTTTTTAGGTGGCTATAAATTTAAGGAAGGGAGTGATGTTAATAAGATTGAGCTCACTGGCATCTGGTTCTCTGAAAAAGAAGCCACTGCCCTAGTGCTCATGCAACATCTTTTATCTTCACTTGATCAAGGCGGTCTCATTGGTCCTCACATTGAGCCGCTGACCTCCATCATTGATGGCATCTTAGGTCAAAGCGAAACGACTACCAAAGAACTGCGTAAGCGCATCAAGGTATTGGGTATGGGATCGCGTAAGAACTCGATTGAGAATTTCTCTGAAGTTGGCGCCGCCCTTTTAAAGCGCAATCGTTTAGTAATTAAGTATTTTGCTAAGGGCAAAGGCGAGGAAACAGAGCGCGAGATTTCTCCACAGCGCCTGATCTTCTATCGCGAGAATTGGTACCTTGATGCGTACTGCCATATGCGTAATGGATTACGCAGTTTTGCTATCGATGGTATTCGTAGTGCTGTGCCTACCAATACTAAAGCGCAAGATATCTCAGATAAAGAATGTCAAGAGCATTTTGCTGAGAGCTATGGCATCTTTTCAGGCAAAGCAACCCAAAGAGCAAAGCTGCGCTTTACTCCTGAACATGCTAGGTGGGTCTCTGGAGAAAACTGGCATGGTCAGCAAGTAGGCAGCTTTGATAAAGAGGGTTACTTTAACCTTGAGTTTGATTACAACCAAGATCCTGAGTTGGTAATGGACATCATGAAACACGGATCTGGAGTTGAAGTGCTTGGACCAGCGAGTCTTAAAAAGCGAGTTAAGGAAGAGCTTGAAAAAGCCATCAAAAGTTACCAATGAGCATTTTTGGAGAACGCACATCACTCTTTTCTGAGAGGCGCTCAGAGGTAAACCGGCATTATGAGAATTGTGATCACTTTTATTCCTCTTGGTTTTTATTGAGAATCGACTCACAAAAGATCATCGAAAAAAGCAAAGGGCGTTGTCACCACTGGCAAAGGGACTTTTTTGTGTGTCATGCAAAAGGCCGCGCTCGAAAAGGAAGAAAAAACCATCCTAAAAACCACAAGCACCAACCCTCTATTCAAAAGCAAGCAATGCATTGGGCAATAAGAAATATCCCACTCACTTTGTAAATCACTAGCTCAACTATCCAGGACTCACCTCTGGTAAAAGGTTTTAA
>JABMMT010000295.1 GCA_013205155.1 Betaproteobacteria bacterium
CTCTAAGCGTCTCAGCAATTCAAGTGCATCGAGTTTTTGGGGAGAGACGGTCATCAGTTTAGTATCGATCTGATTCGGGAGATTTTTACTCAGCGACTTTTGTACCTTCGATTCCATGACGTTTCATTGATTCTGCAACAAAGCCAGAGGACTTTAAGTCGCTAATGATGGCGCTTAAGTAAGTAGTTAT
Source organism: Betaproteobacteria bacterium (assembly GCA_013205155.1). GTDB lineage: Bacteria > Pseudomonadota > Gammaproteobacteria > Burkholderiales > Burkholderiaceae > Polynucleobacter. Next base: position 191 of record JABMMT010000295.1, read on the forward strand.
TTTTTCATACTCAGTTTGAGCCTTTGGAATCCCAATCGCTTGATTTATGACCATAAAGCGTCCAGGAATCATACGTAAGCCGGTATACCGTTTGGCATCACTCTCCAATTGCTGCTTTACACCTGCAGCCACATTTCCCTTGCCGGCCATAAAGTCATCAATCACTGCCTGTGAACTAGCTGCTCGAAGTAGCGCTGCATTTTTAATTTCACGCGTGAGATAGAGGTCGTAAGCACTTCCTTTGCCGACCACTATTTCTACTCCAGAACGATCTACTTCTTCATTTGTCTTTAATGCAGAGTCACCTTTTACCATATAAGCCCCTTCAATCTGAATATACGGCGGGGTGTAGCTTACGTCTGCCCCTCGCACTGGATCAATTGCAACAAAGATCAAATCAATATTGCCTGTCTTAATTGCATCTACGGTAGAGCCTGCGGATTTAAAAGGAATTAACTCAACTGGAATGCCAGAGCGCTTTCCAATTTCATAAGCAATATCAATCGACACCCCTTTAGGCTTTTGGGTAGTTTTATCAAGACCTGCTAAAACAGGATTACCTAAATTAATACCTACTCGTAAGGTTCCAGTAGGCGCAAAGGATTGAATCATTTTGGGGTCAATTGAATTCATTGGTTGACTAAAGCTCGTTTTAGAAAGAAAAAAGAGGAGGAGGGAAAGTACAATCTTCATAGGTTAATAATATAAAAAAACCGCAGCGGACCGCGGTTTTATTTTCACAGAACTTCATTACTTCTTAGCGTCAGCTGCTGGTGCAGGAGCTGCTGGAGCATCTTTCTTAGCCTCTTGAATATGAGTTGCTTCAGCACCATGCTTTTCACCGCCCATATTCATGTTCCCATCGCTTTTAAGGAGTTAATAAGCAGTGGAACCAACTAAGACGAGCACCATGACGATAATTGAACGATTGCGCATTGCTTTTTCTTCGATTTGGTTGTAATTGCAGCAATACTAAACCTTATTAGGGGTGGGGTATATCGATAAATCCACCTAGTCTTGACCCAGGCTAAAGATAGGTATTAACACATGTTTTCACTTCGAAGCCAAGTATTCAAGTGAGAGCGACCTAAAAGGTAAGATGGAGCTAATTTACTTAGCAAAGGTTTTAACATGAGCTCAAAGCTCCCAACGAGTAACTCCCAGACTATTACAGATTTTTTGAACATCAAAAAAAGTCAGCTTTCTGAAGAAAACTCAATAGATTCTTACAAATTTGCTTTTGATGATGAGGCTTTTCTTTCCCGCCGCGAAACGATTGGTATTCGCTTTGAACTCGAATTACTCAAACCAGAAATTCTATTGAATGAGCATGGTATTGAGCACACGATTACTGTTTTTGGCTCCACTCGTTTTGTGAGTCATGAGCGCGCCTTGGAGCTAGAGGCAGAGGCAAGTACTCCAAAAGAGTTAGAGGATGCGAAAAAAGCCTTGCTACATAGTCAATATTACGAGTCAGCTAGAGAGTTCGGTGGATTAGTAGCTCAATACAATGCAGTACAAGAACAGGGTAGTAGTAAGTTATATATTTGTACTGGTGGCGGTCCGGGAATTATGGAGGCAGCTAACCGAGGAGCATTTGAAGCTGGTGATCAAACTATCGGATTTAATATCAGCTTACCTAGAGAGCAGCACCCTAATCCTTATATTAGTCCAGGCTTGAGTTTCCGCTTTCATTATTTCGCCTTACGTAAGATGCATTTCATGCTCAGGGCGAGAGCAATTGTTTCTTTTCCTGGCGGGTTTGGATCCTTTGATGAGTTGTTTGAAGTATTAACTTTGATGCAGACAAAAAAGGTAGATCGTTTTCCGGTTATTTTGGTGGGTAAAGCCTTTTGGACCGAAATGGTTGATTTCAAAAAAATGATTGAGTTTGGCGTGATTGATGAGAATGATATGCAAGCACTCCATTTTGTCGAGACTGCTCAAGAGGCGTGGCAGATTATTAGTGAGTGGTATCAATTAAGCTGACGCCCCTGTAAAATTAGTCTCACCTTTAAGAATATGAACACTCAACAAACGCTTGTAACTACTCTAGATCTGCCCAGCTATCTCCTGGGAGCCATTATGTTAATAGTGGTGATGGTCTTTCATGGCCTTTTATTACTTCAAATTGCTAAACGTTATGAGGTAAAAACTTTCTTGTTATTGTCTGAGCATAAATATGCTGAAGTCAGCATCTATTTTTATTTGAGCGTGCTATTTTTATTTTTGACTCACATTGCTGAGATTATGATTTGGGGATTATCTCTATATTTCTTGAAGCTATTGCCCACTCTAGGCGAAAGCATATTATTTAGTGGTAGCGCCTATACTGCCATGGGTTTTATGGAAGATATCCTACCTAATGGCTGGAAGATGCTAGCCGTCATCATCGCTTTTTCAGGCATGTTTGCCTTTGCCTGGACAGCAGCGACCTTGATTTCAATGACTAAAAATTTTCGCCAAGCTTACACCAAACGTCATATGGAAAAGCTCAAGATTCCTGTGGATACTATAGATCGCTTCAATTAACACATGAGCAAAATATGGGATGCTGTCATTGTTGGCGGGGGTGCTGCTGGACTGTTTTGCGCTGGTGTAGCTGGTCAACTGGGTAAAAAAGTTTTAGTACTAGATCATGCTGAGATCTTAGGAGAAAAAATTCGGATCAGTGGAGGCGGGCGCTGTAATTTCACTAATATCCATAGTAATCCCGCCCATTTTCTTTCTCTCAATCCACATTTTATTAAAAGCGCTCTAGCAAGGTACCCCGCTAGTGAATTTATCAAACTGGTCAGTTCATACGGAATCCAATATCACGAAAAACATCAGGGCCAACTATTCTGCGATGATTCTGCAAAACAAATTATCGAGATGCTCCTAGCAGAATGCTCTAAAGGGGCAGTAAAGATTTGTTATCCCGTGAGCGTACAGTCTATTGCTAAAAAAGATTCCGAATGGCATGTCCAAACAACCCAGGGTGAGGAGCGAACATTAGCAGTGGTGATGGCAACAGGAGGTTTACCCGTGCCAGCAATTGGTGCTAGTGCTTTCTCGCTAGATATTGCTAAGCAATTTAACTTAAATGTGATTGAACCAAAACCTGCTTTGGTACCGCTATCTTTTACCGCAGATACATTTGGCAATCTAAATGATTTGGCTGGCCTGAGTGTGCCAGTCAGAATTGCATCTGGATCCAAGGGATTTCGTTACGGTACTTGTCGATTCAATGAAGATTTGCTATTGACCCATAAAGGGCTTTCAGGACCAGCAGTATTACAGGCTAGTAGTTACTGGACTGAGGGTGAGCCTATTCACGTGGATTGGTTAGGCGCAGTTGAGCGCCCTGGAGGATTTAATTGTGATGAGTTATTTAATAGCGAAGATAATCGTCTGAAGCCAACAGAAATGATTTTGGCATCTGTCTTACCTCAGAGGCTGGCAAAAGCATTTGCTGAACAAAAAAATCTTCTAGGGCGTAAATGGGTAGAGGTTTCAAAAAAGGATCGCCAAGTCCTTAAAGAATTGCTCACTAATTGGTCAGTAAAAC
>JABMMT010000296.1 GCA_013205155.1 Betaproteobacteria bacterium
ACTCCAAGATAAGCCTCTTGGACTGACAATCATTTTTGAATCCTTTGGTTTCAAAAAAGGGGTTCCAAGTGAGGCTGATTTGGTTTTTGATGTTCGTTGTTTACCTAATCCGCACTACGACAAAATCTTACGCCCTCTGACAGGCAACGACAAACCCGTTAAAGAATTCTTAGAAAAAATTCCGGAAGTAGTTAGCATGGAAAGTGACATCATTCAATTCATAAATAAGTGGTTGCCGCACTATATTGCCGATGGACGCAGCTATTTAACCGTTGCTATCGGCTGCACTGGTGGCCAACATCGCTCTGTTTATCTAGTGAATCGCATTAGCGAACACTTTAGAGCCCAAAAAGAACTGGTTAACTTGCAGCTTAATTTTTTAGACCGCCACCGCGAACTAGACTCAATTGCTGTAAAAGAACTTTGATTGGTTGCGGTAATCCGTAGCATCCCAATTGTGATAGTTCCACCCACTTTAAATCTGTATTTGAAAATTCAAGCGGCTTAGATAAGCTAGCTTCCCATATCTGCATCCATAGACGACGATGAGTAAAGACATGTTTAATTTGCTCACCCCGAATGAGTTGTTGAGATGACTTTAATAAGGTAGAAATCTTTTCATTCGGCAATACTGCTGCCAGAAAATCTTTTGTATTGATCTCTAAGGTCTGTATGGCCGACACTCTTGTCTCCCAAGGCGACTCAGGGAGAGACCAGAGACCACCCCAAATTGTTTTGCTTGCCCGCTTTTGCAACAAAACAGAATTGCCACTCCTCATCAAAAGCATGTCGCAATTTAATTCTGGGGATTTTGCTTTCACCTTTTTTTGCGGGAATAACAAAACCTGATCACTCAAGTTCGCCTGGCATTCTTTCAAATAAGGACATTTTCGCTCGCCACTGAAACAGACAGGCTTCCGTGAAGTACACCAGGTTGCGCCAAAGTCCATTAAGGCCTGGGTATAAACAGGCATATCCTCTCGCTTGCTAGGCAATAGATCTTCAGCCAATTCCCATAACCGCTCATTTACTGCCTTATCTTGCAATGATCCGTCTACTGCAAAAATACGCGCCAGAATACGTTTGACGTTCGCATCGAGTATGGGTGCTCGCTCATGAAAAGCAAAGGCAGCAATCGCGCCTGCAGTTGAGAGCCCAATACCTTTGAGTTGCTCTAACAAGAGAGGATCGCTCGGAAATTTTCCAGAAAATTGCTCGACCACCTGACCTGCACAAGCATGCAAATTTCTCGCGCGGGAGTAGTAACCCAATCCAGCCCACTCCGCCAATACTTCATCAACATCAGCAGTGGCTAATTTTTTCACCGTCGGAAAGCGCTTCATAAAACGCGGGTAGCGCTCTAATACGGTTGCTACTTGTGTTTGCTGCAGCATAATCTCTGAAACCCAAACCGCATAAGGATCACGTTTACCTTGCCAAGGTAATCCAGAGCGGCCATTTTGCTGATACCAAGCAATTAATTTTTTAGAGAACTGCTTCATTAACGCTTTTGGCATTGCGGGCAGAAATAGGTGGAACGCTGCCCCTGCACAATTTGCTTGATAGGGATTTTACATACCTTACAGGGCTGATCCTTACGATCATAGGCCTTGGTTTGCACCATGAAATATCCAGGATTACCTTCGCTATTGACAAAATCTTTCAAACTACTGCCACCAGCCTCAATCGCATTTTGCAATATGAAGCGTACTGCATTAGCCAAACGAATACATTCAGGGCGAGTGAGTTTTCCAGCTGCTTTAGCAGGATGAATCTTTGCCTCGAATAGACTTTCTGAACAATAAATGTTACCGACGCCAACTACTGCTTGACCCGCTAATAAAAACTGTTTTACTGCAATACTGCGTCTGCGAGACCGCTCATACAAAATCCGGCCACCCAGCTCCCCAGCAAACTCTGGAGCAAATGGTTCTGTACCCAACTTTTGTAACAAGGCATTTTTATCAATCGTGCCTTTTGTGTTCGGGTGCCATAAAACTGCACCAAACTTTCTGGGATCGTGCAAACGCAAACTCAACTTACCAAACTCAAAAGTGACTCGATCATGTGGCTTTAACAAATCTGAACTGGGCAATACCCGCAGGGTTCCCGTCATCCCCAAATGCAAGAGTAAATATCCCGTATCTAATGCCATTAGCAAATACTTGCCCCTGCGCTCGATTGAGTGGACTTTTTGATCCTGCAAAATCTTGGGTAAATTGCGAGGTACGGGCCAACGCAAGCGCCCATCAATCACTTTGACGGCGCTAATCTTGCGCCCTATCAAATGAGGGGCAATACCTAATCGGGTGACTTCTACCTCTGGAAGTTCTGGCATGAATGGATTGTAGATTCGCAGATTAGAATGTGCTTATGAGTAAATTAAGACAAAAGCCACTTTTGCAAGTTTTGCTGGTCACTGTACTGGCTGCCGGACTGATTCTTCCAGCCCAGGCTCAAAGTAACGGCCTGGACTCTGGGGAGGCTGTTTTTGAGGTCCTCGCCTCTGAGATTGCCTTGCAACGTGGGGAAGCAGGGCTTGCCTTTAATACCTATCTAGAGATGGCTCGCCAGTACAACGATCCTCGCCTAGCCCAAAGAGCCATGGAAATTGCCATTACGAATGGCTCCCCTTCATTAGCGCTTCAGGCAGCTCAATCTTGGGATAGCTTAACGCCCGCCTCAGATACCAAGCCTAAAGAAGTCCTAGTGACCCTGCTGATCCTCAGTGACCGCTGGTCAGATGCTATTAAGCCTGCGATTAATTTATTAAAGCAACAAACCCCCGCTCAACAAGAAAATACATTAAAGCAATTACAAAGTTTGCTTGGAAAAGCAAAAGATGAATCGGAAGCTTTAAATGCTTTTTATGAAATCGCCTCTACGATCAAGCTTCCACCAAACGACGCTACCCTGATATACACCTATGCAATGGCAGCAGAAAAAGTGGGTCGTTTAGATGTCATGGAAAAAACATTACGTGAAATTTTGAGTAAAAATCCGAATGATGTAAATGCACTGAATGCTTTAGGTTATTCATTAGCAGACCGTAATCTCAAATTACCAGAAGCCTTTATCTTGATCAACAAGGCACATCAACTATCACCAAAGGATGGCTTCATCTTAGATAGCCTAGGTTGGGTCAATTTTCGTCTTGGTAAAAATGCCATTGCTTTGGAGCAGCTCCAACAAGCATTTAATATAAAACCTGAGGCTGATATTGCTGCGCATACTGGTGAAGTATTGTGGGTCATGAACCAACCAGAGCAAGCGGAAGAGATGTGGCGACAAGGGCAAAAATTAGATGCGAATAATGCAATCTTAAAAGAAACTTTAAAGCGTTTAAAGCCTACCTGGTCAGTTGCAGAGCGAGTCGCTAAGGGCTCCTGGGATGGTCGCTTTGCAGTGAAAGTCACGGGTCTAACTAATGACCAAAATCAAGGTGGATCTGGTGGCTTTACTTTGACACAAGATGAACTAAAAGACATCCTAGAAATACGTAATCCCGTTGGAGGATCAATAGCCAAAATTACGATTACTCCAGGGGAAGCTAGTCTTGAACGCGATGGTAAAGTGGTTACAGCCGTTGATGCGGACTCTCTTGTGCAAAATACTTTGGGTCTTCCCCTGCCAGCGCGTGGCTTATCCGATTGGTTGCGCGGCCAAACACGTCCCGGCAGTAACGCGAGCGTAGAAAGAAATAGCAAAGGACAAGTTAGTAAAATTGATCAAGATGGTTGGAATTTAATTTACAGCTGGGATAATTCAAATCGCTTAGAAAAGTTATTGATGACTCGTAGCTCTAATGTGGGGTCGATTGATATTCGCTTAGTATTTGATCGCCCTAATGACTAAATTATCTTCACAAACTCTAGAGCTGCATTCGCCAGCTAAATTAAATCTCTTTCTACATATTATTGGTCGCAGATCTGATGGATATCATTTACTGCAATCCGTATTTCAACTCATTGATTGGTGCGATACGGTCTCCCTTAAACTTATTCCCCAAAACGAAGTACGGCGCATTGATCCTATTCCAGGGCTTGCGCCAGAGCAAGATTTAGTAGTGCGCGCTGCAAACTTACTGAAAGATTTTTGCCATATTCAAACTGGTGTTGAAATTAGTCTTCAAAAAAATATTCCGATGGGCGCTGGTTTAGGCGGAGGCTCTTCAGATGCAGCCACAACCTTGATTGGCTTAAATGCTTTATGGGATCTAAGGCTCGATCAACAAACCTTGAGCAGCTTGGGATTAAAACTAGGGGCCGATATCCCTTTTTTCATCTTTGGAAAAAATGCCTTTGTTGAAGGTGTTGGCGATCAAATTCAAGAAGTTGCCTTGGAAACTCAAGACTTTTTGGTGATTTTTCCGAACCAAGGTATTGCTACTGCGAGCATTTTTCAAGACCCTGGATTGATCCGAGATCATGCTCCGATTACGATTGACGGCTTTCTTTCGTCGCCACAGTTAAAACAATCGAATGATTGTCAGGCAGTAGCGGTGCGAATGTGCCCTGAAGTGAAGCAAGCTTTAGATTGGATTAGCCAGGCGGTACCAGGTTCTGAACCCAGAATGTCAGGCTCTGGAAGTAGCGTTTTTGCCGTTTTAGACCCTAAGACTGATAGCGCAAAACTCCAAAATCTTTTGCAAACGCTCCCCAAAGGGTGGGTAGGTAGGATTGTTCGGGGGTTAAATAAAAATCCCGCTTACAATTTGATTTCTTCAGAATGACCTGTAGGGGAATCGCCAAGCTGGTTAAGGCACTGGATTTTGATTCCAG
>JABMMT010000297.1 GCA_013205155.1 Betaproteobacteria bacterium
ATTAGTCACCCAATCACGCATTGCCTCATTGAGTGCATCTTTTAAAGTTTTAGTACCTGATTCAACGGGTACCACTTTAGCGCCCAGCAACTTCATGCGAAAAACGTTTTGCGCCTGACGTGCAACATCCACTGAACCTTGGTATACGGTGCAATCCAAACCAAAGCGAGCACAAATAGTTGCCGTTGCAACACCGTGCTGACCTGCTCCTGTTTCTGCGATGATGCGAGGTTTACCCATGCGCTTGGCAAGCATTGCTTGGCCAATGACGTTATTGATCTTGTGAGCACCAGTATGATTGAGATCTTCACGTTTCAAATAGATCTGAGCGCCACCGAGCATTTCACTCCAGCGTTTAGCGTGATAGACAGGGGATGGTCTGCCTACAAAATGCTTTAGTTCGTAATGAAACTCTTCAACGAACTCTGGATCATATTGATACTTTGCGTAGGCTTCTTTTAATTCATCTAAGGCATACATCAAGGTCTCAGAAACAAATACTCCACCATATGGACCAAAGTGACCTCGTGAATCTGGCTTATCGTACATAGCAACCTCTTTTGATTTATTTACAGCAAATTATTGGGATGATGATTTCGTATCTGCCGCACGCACTGCTTTTATAAACTCAGTCATGAGCGCAGGATCCTTGACACCCTTGCTGATTTCTACGCCACTAGAGACGTCAACCGCGCAGGGATGCAGGCGTGCAATTGCCTCGCCCACGTTGTGCGTGTTCAATCCACCACTCAAAACGACCCGATGCGCGTTTTCGCTTACCCATGTCTGCGGAATTCCTTGCCAATCAAAAGGAACGCCTCCCCCGCCGTAACCCTCAACTAAGGCATCCAGCAGAAAAGCGTTTGCATCTTTGTATTGTAAGGAAAAATCATCAAAAGCGAACTGGGCCCCAACCCGAGCGGCCTTCATCCAAGGATGCCCAGATGCCAGCTCCTGGCAGCGCTGCAGGGTCTCATCCCCATGAAACTGCCATAAGGTGATAGGCGCAACCGCCTTAATGGCAGCAAATTCCGCATCTGTGGCATTGACCACTAGCCCTACAGCATCTATACCAGCAGGAAGCCTAGAAATCAGCTGGGCAGCCATATATGGGGTCACGGCCCGAGGGCTGGGTGGATAAAACACAAACCCAAGCGCATCAACACCTGCAGCAACAGCTGCATCGATATCTGCTGGAGTTCGTAATCCGCAAATTTTGACCCGGGTATGGCCTGGTGAAGAGGTAAGTAAGCCCATGAATGAATAATAAGGCCTGAAGCTCGATTACGCCCCAGTCAGCTTCGCTGGTAACCAAGAATTTTGAAGCCATGGACCTGGAATACCGAATTCTTCTGGGTAGGCAACTTTGGCTAAATAAAGACCATCTGCCATAAAGGTAGGCGCCGCCATATTTCTATCCTTTGCAGCCAAGCACTCACCCATCCACTCTGTGGGTCTTTTGCCTGTCCCAATCAATAAAAAACTTCCAACGATATTACGGACCATGTGGTGCAAAAAAGCATTCCCTCGAATACAGAAATACAGCCAAGGCTCTTGGGAAAGAATTTCAATTGAATAGATTGTTTTAACTGGGGTTTTACTTTGACATTCCGAAGCACGAAAGGAAGTGAAATCGTGTTCACCAATCAAATAGTGTGTCGCTGCTCTTAAGGCCTCAATATCAAACCAGCTCTGGGGAGGCAAAAGTAGATAACCCGCTCGAGAATCGACCATCGGTGAACGACAAGGGCCAGCATGCAACGCATATATATAAGTGCGTTCATATGCAGAAAAACGCGCACTAAATTCTTCTGGAACTTGTTTAGCCCAATTGACCACAATCGATTTTGGCAAAAAGGAATTAATACCCCTCACCCAAGAAAAATCCTCACGTTCTATTGGTGCATCAAAATGCACTACTTGACCGAGGGCATGAACTCCAGTGTCTGTTCGTCCAGCAGTGATAGTTTGAATCGGCAGAGCTAAGCTCGATTTATCTCCAATAAAGGCCGTAATGGCGCTCTCAAGGACATCTTGAACCGTATTACCATTGAGCTGTGATTGCCAGCCAGAGTATGGACTGCCATCGTATTGAAGACCTAGGGCGATACGCATCAAGAAATGTCTCAGACCTTACGCTGAGTCAGTTCCGATAGCAATCCTTGCGCCTCAATCGTGATCGCTGGGTCTACAGAATTGCTCACACGTAAAATTTCTTCAAGGGATTTCTTAGCGGCTGAAAAATCTTCGATGGTGATATAGGCACGG
>JABMMT010000298.1 GCA_013205155.1 Betaproteobacteria bacterium
AGAACTTGAGAATCTGCATCTTGCTGGAGTGCGTGGGCTTCGCTGCAATATTGTCGATCTTGCGGATAAAAGTGCTGGCCTACCCATTGAAAATCTCGCTACCTTAGCTAAACGGATCGCCCCTTTTGGTTGGCATCTCGAACTACTAATGCATGTCAACGAGTATCCGAACTTAGCCAATGTGTTTGATGATTTTCCTGTGGACCTAGTCTTTGGTCATTTTGGTTATTCCCATGCAAAACATGGAGTCAATGATTTAGGCTTTCAAGGCATGCTTGAACTGATGCGTCAGAAGAAAGCTTGGGTCAAGATGACAGGACCCTATCGAATCTGTGATGGCGATTTACCTTATGCTGATATGCGGCCGTTTAATGATGCTGTGATTACAGCCAATTCCCATCAATTAATCTGGGGTAGTGATTGGCCACATGTGATGGTCAAGAAGCAAATGCCGCACGATGCGGACCTGTGCGACCTCTTTGGAGACTGGGTTAAGGACACAAGCCTCAGAAATTCGATCTTGGTGAATAACCCCTGTATCCTTTACGACTTCCCCGTACTGACTTAAGTACTGAATATCTCTTTTCAGCTCTCATCGTTGTCTTAGGATTTGCCTCAATAGCAAATCTGTATCGGCACTATCGAGAATTTAGGTTTTAAGCTTGTTTTTTAGGGTTTTAATAAATTTCTTGATTTTTCATGAAATATTAAGAATAATCATGAAAACTATTGAGAAACAGCATGGGAACCTTAAATTTAAGCAAATTCTCCTCTCAGGCCAATCCTGAGATTTTAAATATCCTTCATCAAATCGCAGATGATGAAGGAAGGAAATTTCATTCTGTTTTAGATGAGGCTTTCCGCGACTACCTAAATAAAAAAGGGGTCTCTTTCACAAACCATAAGCTGATGTCTCAGTTCGCTCAGAGCTTGCAGGAGTTTGATGAGCTTTATAAAGAACTTGCGAAGTAGTGCAATATCTCGAAAAACAAGATGTCATGCTGATGCATGGCATCTTGATCAATCGATTTGGAGGCATGCTAGGATTGAGGGATGAGAGCGCACTCGAGGCCGCACTTTATAGACCACGCTCCGGCTATTACCCAGGCTTGCTGAGCCAAGCTGCCGCATTATTTGAAAGTCTGGCCGTGAATCACCCCTTTGTAGATGGTAATAAAAGGGTTGCTTTTGCTGCCATGGATACATTTCTGAGATCCAATGGCATGCGTATTGATGCAAGCCCAAAAGATATTTATGAAAAGATTATTCTCATGTTTGAACAACAAGAGTTAAAACATGAATTCATTGAATCATGGTTACGCACTATTTGCAAAAAATCTACTTAATCTATTTAGGCAAAACTGCTCCAAAGCAAACCTTGAAAAGTAGCCTTGGAGCAGAACGCCTTATTACCACCAAGTGTAATTAGCCTCATGCTTATGAGAAGCTTCAAATACTGGATCAAAATCGACGCCTGAAAGCCATAGCTTCATTACTCGGTTATTCCGCGTTCGTCTCATGTGATCATATTTCTTGCGATACCAACGCGGAGCAGCATCACCCATCGTGACACTCTTATCAGAATGAAAAATAGCAATTGCTCTGCGACCTTCTTTTGAGTAAGGCTCATACCTAAACTGAAGCCCTTCATTGAAATAACGCTTCCAATCCCTGAGAACCCAATAGTACTCATGCTGCTGATCTCTGCGTCTTATAGTGCGTGACATAACAAACTCCTTTTAATAAGTTATGTCATAGCGAAATCCTTTCATTATTTTGAATTATTGGAATGTATTTTTACCCCCGAACATCTCAATGTGTCGAAGAAATAAAAAAGCCATTTTAGCTAGTGATAAAACCACATAACTAAAATGGCTTGCTGTTACTTATCGCAATTTTGTAATTTACTTCTCTAATGCTCCATAAATAACAGAGTTCAGTTGCTCGCGATGAATCTTACGAATATCGCCAGGTGCTACACCCATCATCACGACTACCATTTGCTCTTTAGGATCAGCCCAGAAAACGGTGCCATAAGCGCCATTCCAAGTAAAGTCGCCAACGTTGCCATTGATTGCAGATAAACCCCGCTCCATGCGAACTGCAACACCCAAACCAAATCCATAACCTACACGGCTAGGCTCAGTCAGCGCGACATTATTACGAATATCTTTATTTAAATGGTTTGATGTCATAAATGCAACGGTCTGTGGCCCTAGAACTCTTTTGCCATCAAGACTTCCACCATTTAACAACATCTGCCCAAAGCGGATGTAATCACCAGCAGTGGAGTATGCGCAAGAACCACCGCAATCAAACTTCACCTTCTTAGTGAGAATATCGACCTTCTGAGGCTTGCCTGAAATGGGGTCAATGGGTAGAGGCTGTGCTAAACGAGGACGATCTTTATCTGCAATATCAAAAGTGGTATCAGGCATACCCACTTTATTCCAAATACGTTCTTGCATTACTGAGCCTAGAGGACGACCTGCAATTTTTTCTTGAATGATCCCTAAGACATCAATACCAAATCCATAGTCCCAAGCGGTTCCTGGTTCATACAATAAAGGTGCACTTGCTAACTTGTCAATAAACTCTTGATCTGATAACTGAAGAGCGGCAACTGCCGACCCTGATGGATACATTTTATGAATTGGTGTTGCACCACGTCCACCGTATGTTAGGCCATTAGTATGACGCATCAAGTCTTGGACAGTAATTTGATTTTTTGCAGGAATTAAATTGAGCTTACCTTCCGCATCTACCTGCCCTACTTTCATATCCTTAAATTGCGGCAACCAATTTGAGATCGGTGCAAGGAGAGGCATCTTGCCTTCTTCATAAAATGTGAGCGCTCCTACTGAGGCCATTACTTTTGTCATGGAAGCTAAATTGAAGATTGCATCTGTTGTCATCGGCTTATTGCTAGCTTTATCTAAATAACCATATGACTTGTAGATGCTGAGCTTGCCATTTTTAGCCACTGCCAAAACAGCACCAGGCATTCGATTATTGGCAATTTCATCTGCAAAAAATGCATCAATTCGTTTTAAGCCTTCTTGCGAAAACCCTTTGCCTGCATTCATGGGTAGCGGTGTTTTGGGGGCATCTGCCGCAAATAGGGTTGCGCTCACCAATAAACCAGCAACGAGGCTGGTAGCCTGAAGTCTTTTCATCTTGTCTCCCGATGTCTTATAAATTTTTAGTTGTTATTAAGGAAGTGAATCCCTATACGCATTGAAGCAGAGTTTTTAAGCTTTAGCCTTGGGGAATATTCCTATATACCAATATTAGTATATAGAAAGGACTTTTAATTCTTTTGAGAAATATCTATTAAATATGACAATGGCGCTCTTATGTACAAATATGACGCCATTGACCAAACCCTTGTAGATCAGCGGGTTGTGCAATTTCGGGACCAAGTAGCCAGGCGCCTGAATGGCACCCTAGCCGAGGAAGAATTCCGCCCCTTACGCCTACAAAACGGTCTTTATCACCAGCGTCATGCCTATATGCTGCGGGTCGCCATCCCCTATGGTTTATTGAATAGCAAACAATTACGAACCCTAGCTTTGATCGCTCAAAAATATGATCGGGGTTATGGGCATTTCACTACCCGTCAAAACATTCAATACAACTGGGTTAATTTAGAAGAGACTCCTGATATTTTGGCGGAGCTTGCCAAAGTAGAAATGCACGCCATTCAAACATCTGGCAACTGCATCCGCAATATCACTAGCGATGCATTTGCTGG
>JABMMT010000029.1 GCA_013205155.1 Betaproteobacteria bacterium
AAGCGCCTGCGAAAATAAAAAATGGTGGCCATAAAATACTCAACCACAGCATTGGTATGTGAGCCTGGTAAGTTAGCCACCAGAATACCTCTCTTAGTGGCAGCATCAACTGGAATAAAATCTAAGCCCACACCATGCCTTACAACGGCTTTCATGTGAGGGGCATCTTCAAATATATCTTGAGGAAGCTGGCAGCGAACCATCAAACCATCACAATCTGAAATGAGAGCTTTGAGTGTCTCAGGCTTTGTATCAGAAGCCACAACTACATCGCATTCTTTCGATAACTCCTCGTGATAAAAGGGATGAATCGAATTAGTTAACAATACCTTGAATTTTTTACTCAAAAAATGGCACTCCCTGTTTAATCGGGTTATTTAAAATTCCTAAACCCTCAAGCTCTACCAGAACAGTTTGCCCTGGCTCAAGCCATGCAGTTGGTGTATGGACCATTGCCAAACCAGCTGGTGTTCCTGTTGCAATAATATCTCCTGGTTCCAATGGCATTTGCTTAGAAATATAGGAGATCAGCTCAGCAATTTTAAACAGCATTGTGGAAGTAGATCCGTCTTGCAAAACTCTACCATCAACACTAAGCCGAATACCAATTGCATACGGATCAGGTACTTCATCGGGCGTTATCAAAAAGGGTCCAAATGGAGCAGATGCGAGCATATTCTTTCCTCGTACAAAGTTCCCCCCATCCGCTTTAATCATGCCACTACCACTAATGTCATTATGAACCGTGTAGCCCGCAATCAAACTCATCGCCGCATCAGGCTCAACATGTAAAGCACGTTGACCCATCACAACTGCTAGCTCAGCCTCATAACCAACGTTGCCAACATCAGGCGGTATCAAAATGGGATCGTATGGGCCAATCACAGTGCAGGCTGACCTGACAAAAATAACAGGCTCTGTTGGATAGGCCATTGAGCGCTCATCCAAAGCATCTGTAAAGTTATATGCTGCCCCAACAATCTTTCCTGGGTTGAGGATTGGTGAACAGATTGAAATACTATCGAGACTCATTACAGCAGCCTGATCATAGTGACCACTCTCAATTTTGCTTGCAATCTTCTTGGTAATAGAAGGTAAACCTGCCATTACCATCTCAAGTAAATTTGAACCTGTGCCCCCAATAATGTCACTGCAGCTGACATGTGAAAGATCTAATACGTGCAAAACATCGCTCAGCAATACTCCTACTGCAGGCGTTTGCTCGCCCTTTATAAATGTCAAATAGCGCATAACTACAATCTATGTGACTCGATATTGATCAAGAATATGTCGATTAATCTCAATGCCAAGACCTGGACCCGTAGGCACACTCACCTTACCGTTACGCTGAACAATGGGTTCAACAGACAGTAAGTCGCGGAATGGATTTTCACATTGTTCAAACTCAAATAGTGGAGGATTACCTTTAAAGCTAGGTGGCTGATCTGGAAGTGCTGCCAAGAAATGTAAGGTTGCAGCGACACCAATGACAGATCCCCAAGCATGCGGTACGCACTCTACCCCGTGTGCGCTAGCAAGGGTTGCAATCTTACGGCATTCGCTGATACCACCAGCAGCACAAACGTCAGGCTGAACAATATCCATCGCCTTGCGGACCACAATATCTCTAAAGCCCCAACGGGTAAATTCATTCTCGCCACCCGCTACCGCCATATCAAGGGCACGAGTCACCTCAACATAGCCATCTAAATCCTCTGGAGATATAGGCTCTTCAAACCATTCAATATCCAATTTTTCAAGCTCGCGACCAATCTTGATGGCTTGGGGCACAGTGAAACAATGATTAGCGTCAACCATCAATCGCATATCATCACCCACTGCCTTTCGAACTGCTTCTACTCGCCTAATATCAAGCTTTAAATCGCCCAAACCAATTTTCATCTTGATAGCAGTAAAGCCATTTTGCTTAAACTCAATGGCCTCTTCCACCGCCTCTTCAATTAAGCGATTCATATCAATAAAATATAGGCCTGTTGCGTAAGGAGTCACCTCATCTCGATAGGAGCCGCCAATTAACTTATGAATTGGCTGACCACAAGACTTACCAATAATGTCCCACAGGGCAATATCAATT